>JAICSD010000139.1 GCA_025937075.1 Vicinamibacteria bacterium
AGCGCCGCGGAGAGCTGGATGTAGCTCGCGCCGAGATCGCCGCCGAAGTCGAGCCACTCCTCGATCGCGCGGTCGGGATCGGCGTCGCGCACGTCGCGCGGCGTCAGTTCCTGAACGGCCGCGGTGAGGATGCCGACTTTCATGTGTTTGGGAACAAATGGTTGAATCTGCATGTCAGGGCCTGGGAGTGTACCTTCATTTCTGGCGTTTGTCAGGTATGATGCCGGGGCCCTGGTCGCGTTGTCAGCCTTCAGCAAAGGTGAACTATGAGCAACATTAGTCGACGTCGATTCGTGAAAACGGTGGCTGGCACCGGCGCTGCGCTGACCATCGTCCCTCGGCACGTCCTCGGGCGCGGGTTCCAGGCGCCAAGCGACACCGTCAACGTGGCTGCCGTTGGCATCGGCGGACGCGGCGGCAGCGATCTCGCCGCTGTGCTCACGCAGAACATCGTCGCCGTCTGCGACGTCGACGACTCGCTCATCGACAAGCGCTGGGCCGCGTACAAACGTCAGGCATCGGCCCAATCGAACGGCGAGGGACGCGGCAACCGGCAGCAGCGTACGCCGTCGGCGGCGCAGCAGGCGGCGAACGCCAAGCGTCCCCCGACGGACGATGCGGCGGCGCTGCGGCAGTTCGTCGACGGGCGCATGGCGAACGTGCCGCGCTTCAAGGACTACCGCGAGATGCTCGAGAAGCAGAAGGACATCGACGCGGTGATGATCGCGACGCCGGACCACATGCACGCGGCAATCGCGGGGGCGGCGATGGCCGCGGGCAAGCACGTCTACTGCGAGAAGCCGCTCTGCTGGTCGGTGAAGGAAGCGCGATACCTCGCGAAGAAGGCGAAGGACAACCCGAAGCTCGTCACGCAGATGGGCAACCAGGGACACTCCACCGACGGCGCGCGCACCGGCTACGAGTGGATCACGAGCGGCGCGATTGGCGAGATCCGCGAAATCCATGTCTGGACCAACCGTCCGCTCGGGTACTGGCCGCAGGGCGTTCCTCGTCCATCACCGCTGCCGGCCGACGCGTCAGATCGCCCGCTCGAGTGGAACCAGAAGGACATCAATCTTCGCCTCGCCGCCGCGATGGCCGGCAACTTCCCCGTGCCGCCGGGACTCGACTGGAATCTGTTCCTCGGCGCCGGGCCGGTCGTCGAGTCTCACCCGATCTACCACCCGTTCAACTGGCGCGGCTGGGTCGATTGGGGCCAGGGGCCGCTCGGCGACATGGGCGCGCACCTCATCGACCATCCGTTCTGGTCGCTGAAGCTCGGGATGCCCACGACGGTCGAAACGGTCTCCACTCCGTTCAACGGCGCCAGCTATCCGAGCGCCACGATGACGCATTACCAGTTCGGTGCGCGCGGCAACCTGCCCGCCGTGAAACTGACGTGGTACGACGGCGGCTTCGCGCCCGCGAAACCCGAAGAGATGGGCGACGAGAAGCTGAACGGTGAAGGCGGGATTCTCTACATCGGCAGCAAGGGCAAGATGCTGCAGGACACGTACGGGCTGAACCCGCGCTTCCTGCCCGCGTCGATGAACGTCCCGCCGCCGAAGCAGGTGCTGCCGCGCATCCCGCACGAAGAGCACCAGATGAACTGGATCGAGACGATCAAGGGGAAGGGCGAGATCTCCTCGCCATTCGAGTATGCGACCCAGCTCACCGAGGTGATGCTGCTCGGCATCGTCTCGCTCCGCGCGAAGACGAAGATCGCGTACGACGGCGCGAACGTGCAGATCACGAACGCCGCGGCGGCAAACGAGTTCCTCGGCCGCGAGCACCGCGCGGGGTTCGAATTGAAATAAGCCGTACGTGGGGCGGCCCTTTCCGCCTACGCTAAAGCTCCGGGCGGACCGCCGTAGCCTTGGCGAAGGCGGTCAGGGCCGCGTTCTTCGCGCATCCAAAGATGCGCGCGACGAATAGGACGTAGGGCGGGCCTTTCAGGCCCGCCTTCATGCGCGCTACGCGAGATGCGCGTGACGAATTAGGGAGCGCACAGCAACGCATGCAGCGAATCGGCATGGGCCTGGTGGGGCCGGGCTTCGTCGCAGAGCATCACGTGGATGCGGTGCGGCGGCTCGGCTTCGTCGACGTGGTGGCGGTCGCAAGCAGCAGCGAGGCGTCAGCGAAGCGCAAAGCGGACGCGTGGAACATCCCGAAAGCCTACGGCAGCTACGAGGCGCTCGTCGCCGATCCCGCCGTTCACGTCGTCCACAACACGACTCCGAATTACCTGCACGTCCCGGTCGTCCGCGCGGCGCTGGCGAAGAAGAAGCACGTCGTTTCGGACAAGCCGCTGGCGGTGACAGTCGATGACGCGCGTGCGCTCCGCGACGAGGCGCAAGCCGCGGGCGTCGTGCACGCCGTCACGTTCAACTACCGCGGCAATCCGCTCGTCCAGCAGGCGCGCGAGATGATCGCCGGCAGCGAGATCGGCGACGTCCACTACGTCTACGGCTGCTACCTCCAGGATTGGCTGCTCGAGCCGACGGACTTCTCGTGGCGCCTCGAACCCGAGAAGGGCGGACAGAGCTCCGCGATTGGCGACATCGGATCCCACTGGTGCGACCTCGTCGAGTACGTCGTCGGCGACCGGATCGATTCCGTGCTCTCGGATCTGTCCACGGTGATCCAGACCCGCCTGAAGCCGGAGACCGCAACCGAAGCGTTCGCCAAGGGTGGATCGGAGAATCGCCGCGAAGTGAAGGTCACGAGCGAAGATCTGGCGACCGTGCTGCTCCGCTTCAGGAAGGGCGCGAAGGGTTGCGTATCGGTCGGGCAGGTCTGCGCCGGCCACAAGAACGGGCTGTGGTTCGAAGTGAACGGACGGAAAGCGTCGCTGCGGTGGAAACAGGAGCAGCAGAACGATCTGTGGATCGGCAAGCGACACGAAGCGAATGCGGTGCTGCCGAAGGATCCGTCGCTGCTCGGTCCCGTCGCGCGCCGATACGCGCACCTGCCAGGCGGCCATCAGGAAGCCTGGGCTGATGCCTTCTGCAACGTGCTGCGCGACGTCTACGGCTTCATCGCCGAAGGCAAGAAGTTGACGCCGGGACAAGCCGTCCCGTTCCCGACCTTCGACGATGGCTATCGCTCCGCCTGCGTGGTGGACGCGATCCTCAAGAGCCACGCCAACGGGAACGTTTGGACGAAGATTCGCGAGTGACTTCGTAGCGCGATCCGCAGCGCGCAACTTCGGCCGCGGACGACGCGGAACACCCGGATTTTGAACAGGGAGGACTCACGCTGATGCGCAAGGACGAACCGACCTCTTACTCACGCCGCGATTTCGGCAAGCTCGTCTTCGCCGGCCTGCCGTTGACGCTTGCGTTTGCGGGGCTCGACTCGAAGATCAACGGCGTCCAGATCGGTGCGATCACGTACAGCTTTCGAACGATTCCGGATGCCGAAGAGATCGTCAAGGCGTACCAGAAGCTCGGGCTGAGCGAAGTAGAGCTGATGTCGAATCACGCCGAGGCGCTGGCCGGCGCGCCGGCCAGCGCGGCCCCTGCAGGCGGCGGACGCCGCGGCGAACAGACGCCCGAGCAGCAGGAAGCCGCCAAGAAGGCGGCGCAGGCGCGCGCCGAGGAGCTGCGCACGTGGCGGTCGTCCGTCTCGATGGACAAGTTCAAGGACGTTCGCAAGAAGTGGAACGACGCGGGCGTGGACGTGCGACTGCTCACGTTCAACATGAACGTGAACAGCACGAAGGACGAGGACATCGAGTACGCGTTCCAGATGGCGAAGGCGCTCGGCGTGAAGGCGATCACCACGTCGACGCAGGTGAGCATGGCGAAGCGCGTCGCGCCGTTCGCGGACAAGCACAAGCTGATGGTCGGCTTCCACGGCCACGATCAGACCGACCGTCCCGACGAAGTGTCCACCGAGGAGACGTTCAAGACCGTGATGGCCGCGTCGAAGTACATCGGCGCGAACCTCGACATCGGCCACTACACGGCTGCGAATGGGGATCCGGTCGCGTTCATCGAGAAGTACCACGATCGCATCACGAACCTGCACCTGAAGGATCGGAAGAAGAGCCACGGCGACAACGTGCCCTGGGGCCAGGGGGACACGCCGATCAAAGAGGTGCTGCAGTTGCTGAAGAAGAACCGCTACGATTTCCCCGGGAACATCGAGTTCGAGTACGGCGGCGATCCGGTCGTCGAAGTGGGGAAGTGCCTCGAGTACTGCCGGGAGGCGCTGGCGTAGGTTTTCCGCTCGTGGGGCGGGCCTTCAGGCCCGCCAGGAGCAGTGCGTGTAGAGCGCGTCTTCAGACACGGCACTTCAGGGCTCTCGCAAATCGTCGAGACGGTCATTGGCAATTCGGAATCATGCGTACGTGTCTCGCCTTAGCCATCCTCGCCCTGGTCCCCACGCGCGCCGCGGCACAGCGCGTGAACCTGGATGCGCCCGTCGACACCAGGTTTCGTATCACCCCGCTGCGACTGCTGCGTCCGTGCGACTTGGGTTTCGTTGTGGCGCAGATCGGACACGCGCTCAAAGTGCCGGTCGGGTTCGAAAGCACGCCCGATTGCCCATTGACTTTCCATGGTGGCCCGGGACCGGGCTCAGACACTGAAGATCTGGCCGGCAAGTCGCCGCGTGAAGCCTTTGATTATCTGATGACCGTCTATCCGGAGTTTTCCTGGAAGGACATGGATGGCGTGATCGTCGTCCGCCCCAAGGCGGCATGGGACGATCCCAACGACGTCCTGCACTATCCGACAGCTTCCTTTCAAAGCGCCGACCAACCGCTGGACGATGCGCTGCACGCTCTCCTGCGTGCTGTATCGCCATCGGCCTTCTCGCCACACGACGACCTCGCGAACCCCGACAGACCGATCAACCGACGTGTGACGGTTCTGTTCAGAGGCGGAACGATGCTCGACGCACTGAACACCGTTGTCCGCTCATGCGCGGACTTGGATTGGCAGCTCGGCTACTATGCCGGTCCCGGTCATGCCGACCTCCTGTTCGGCACATCCGACTACCGCACGGGTGTTGTCGCGGAGCCCGCTATTCGCAAGTAAACCCCTTTTCGCCCCGAGACGACGACCGCCCAGACCTGGAGTCACCCAGCAGGGAGAATTAAGAGCAGCGGCATGGCGGCCTGTCGGCGCTTCTGCGCCTGATTTCGAGCATTTGTCTTTCAGCGGCGCTGGCGATCTTCTTGCTCCCCATCATTCGCGATGGGAGCTGATGTTCTGCTGGGTCGATTGTTGGCAGTGTGTTGCCATCCTCAGGCAGCATGGCGGGTACTTCCGAAGTCCGGCCGGCTCGCGCTCGCGGCGACGTATTTTGCCGTTGGCTATCTCGGCGTCCTCACGGCGCTGATCACGATCTTGTCGCGGAGCTAATGAGCGAGCGTCCGCGCAACTGAAGTTGCGCAGTACGGAGATCCGCGTGTTCCCGCGTCGTCCGCGGCCGAAGTTGCGCGCTACGAAACACGCGCACGCCCACGCTACACGCGCACGCGCAGCCGCGCCTGGCCCAGCACCACTTCATCGTCCGATCGCAGCGCAACTCCACGCGTCCCGGGCGGCACCGGAATCGTCGTCCCCTTGCGGATGACGTGCGTGCCTCGCGAGCTGTTGTCGTCGTAGATCCGGTACTCGCGTGACGATTCCCGATAGACGATGTGCGCGTGGCGGCGCGAGACCGTCTGGTTGACGTCGCTGCCGTCCTCGCCAAATGCGATCTGATTGCGCCGCAGCAGACGCTGACGGCTGTCGACGACCTCCGCACCGCGGCCGATATCGACGCGATCGGTCGTGAACGAGAACCGGCGGCGATCCGCGGCGCCGTTGATGACGGTCAGCTCGATCGAAGAGGGTGTGGGAGCGGGTGCGTGGGCGCGTGCGTGGGCGTGGGCCGGTGGCGAGTCGATCTGCTGCAGTTCCAAATGGTAGGCCCGTTCGCCCCAGCTCGTCGGGCGCGATGTGCGGAACCGAATGCGGATCTCGAGCGGCCCCAGCGTGCACAGCGGACGCAGCCGTTCGGCAATGCGCGCGCGCAGCGAGTCCGCGTCCCCGATTACCGCGGTGAGGCGCGCCTTGTCCTCGCGGGACGAGGCACACAATTCGACCGTCAGGTGGTTGAACGGAAAGACCCAGCGCCCGCGGCCCGCTGGCTGGACCTGCCGGTCGATCTCCTCGAGGAGCGCGTGTGCGATCTCGAGCGGTTGCTGCGTCGACGATCCAACGAGCCGCCCAACCAGGATGTCCATGGCACGTCCGACGCTGGTTTCCGCAGAGCGAGCCTTTCTGGCTAATGACACGTCAGTGTCCCTTCAACAGACCAAGCGACGCTGCGGCCGACACAATGTCGCCCGCCGCCGGAGCGGCAGCCGTGCCGCCGTAGCCGGCATGCTCGATGAGAATCGCGAAGGCGATATGGCGCCGCGCCGGCGCGTACGGCGCGAACCCGACGAACCACGAGTGTGACGGGGCTCCCGTGATCTCTGCCGTCCCGGTCTTGCCAGCGATCGGCACAGTGGCGCCGCGGAGCGATCGCCCGGTGCCGCTGACGACGACGTCGCGCATGTAGGACGCGAGCAGCCGCGCGGACGATGAAGGCAGCAGCTCGGTCGTGGCCACTTCGGCGCCCGGATCGCGCTCCGCCTGAATCTGCGGCACGCGCCCTCCGGATGCGATCGCGGCGGCAACCTGCGCCATCTTGAGCGGTGACACCACCACATCCCCCTGGCCGTAGCCGATCTGCGGCAGCGTGTCGCGAATCTTCGAGACGGTGTTTCCGCGTGCGAGCGCCACGTTCAGCGCGTGCGCGGTGTCGAGCAGCGCCTGCGGTCCGATCTTCATCGCGAGCTGCGCGAAATACGCGTTGCACGAGACGACGATCGCGCCGTGCATGTCGAGCGTTCCGTGCGCACTGTGATCCATCACATCGTCGCGCACCGGTCTGCTCCAACCGGGAATCTTTGCACCCACGCGGCCATCGCCGAGCGGAATACACGTGAACTGCTGCGCGCTCGACCGCACGTTCTGCCGGAGCGCCGCCGCGGCTGTGACGAGCTTGAACGTCGATCCGGGTGGATACCATCCAAACCGCGCGCGATCGAGCAGCGCGGCTTGATCGGATGTGTCGAACGTATCGGCGGTTGCCGCGGGCCACGGGTAGCTGACGCTCGCGAGCAGATCGCCGCTCTCGGCGTCGACCACGATTGCCGCCGCACGTCCGTCGGCAGAGCGGCTCGCATAGTGGGCGACGATGTCGGCGACCTTCGCCTGGAGGCGCGCATCGATCGTCAGGTGCACGTCGTGGCGCCCGGTGAGGAGCGCCTTGACACGTGGATGATCCGGCTCGTATCGATGACGCAGCAGCGGCAGGACCTGGCTGAAGTCACGGCGCACGGCCCACGTCCTGCCGCCGTGCCCGTCGGGTACGGGCACGTCCTGCGCGTGATCGTCGAACCCGCGCAGCTTCGCCTCGTCATCGCGCTCGATGAACGACGTGTTGCTCGCGCTCCAGTTGACCCGGCTCCTCGCGTCCCCGAGCAGATGAAACGTGCGCCCCCCGAGCGGATAGCACCTCGATGTCACCGCGCCGCACGCGGCATCGACCGCGATGCCGAGCTGTCGATAGTCGTTGCTCGCGTTCGCCACGACATCCGGTGCGTCGGTTGCGAGCGGCAGCCCGGCGCGATCGTAAACAGTGCCTCGAGGAATGTCGCGGACCACATCGAGGATGCGCGGGTTGTACTCGAATCGGCGGCTGCCGTCCGCCTGCAGGCCGAGGTGCGGCTCGATCGCGTACCTATCCGCGCGCCGCACCTGCACGTTGGCGAGCGCGAGGATCGGGACGACCGCGACCGCGACGACGGTCCGGCCCAGCCACGAGAGCGGGGCGTCGAATGGTTCGACGACGCTGCGCGCGCCTGAACGCGAGCGAATCGACGCCAGGATTCCCAGCGCGGCGAAGTTCGCCGTCATTGCCGATCCGCCGTAGCTCAGAAACGGCGTGACCACGCCCGTGAGCGGCACGATCCCCAACATGGCCGAGGCCATCAGGAGAGTCGGGATGCCGATGAGCAGCATGACGCCGGCCGCCAGAAAAAGCTCGTAATCCGTCGCCGCGCGCCGGGCAGTGTTGTACGCACGCCAGCAGATCAGCGCATACAGCGACGCGACGATCGCGAGGCCAGTGAGGCCGAGCTCTTCACCGATGGATGCCAGCACGAGATCCGTGTGTCCCGCGGGCAGGTAACGCGTCGCGCCGAGCCCGAGACCCGTGCCCAGCGGTCCGCCCGAGGCGAGCGTCCAGATTGCGTGCGCGATCTGATCGCCTCCGCGCACCGCGTTGTCCCATGGCGACTGCCATATGCGAACGCGGTCGACGACGGTGGCGGGAATCTTCAGCTTGTAGCAGGCGTAGAAGCCGAACAGCAGAAGGGCAAGTCCGGCGAGCGGCATTCCGATGCGGCCGCGCGCGAGCGCGTACAGGCCCAGGAACAGGAAGCCCACGATGAGCGCCGGCCCGAGATCCTTCTGCAGGAACAGCAATCCCAGCGCAAGCGCCACGCCGGCGACCACGGGAAGCGCGTACTCTGCACGCGGGACGTCCAGCCACGCCGGAATCGTCCGGCCGCGGAACGCCGTCTGCCGCAATTGTCGAAGCAGCTCCCAGCGGCGTGCGAAATAACCGGCGAGAAACAGAAGCAGGAGCAGCCGGATGGCTTCAATCGGCTGAACCGCTCCAAGGTTGACACGAGCCGTGCTGCCGCCCGGTCCACGACCGAAGAGGATCAGCAACAGCGAGAGCGCAGCGGCCGAGAGGAGCGGAACGTAGGCGAGCTGACGGAACTGGGGCGAGCGGAAATCAATCTCCGAGACCGCCGCCATGATGACGACGCCCAGAAAGACTGTCTGCGCGTAGCGGGGAAACAGCAGCGCATCTCGAAGCGGATCGGGCCTCGCGATCATCGCGCACAGGCCGATGGCCGTCAGCAGGTGCGCGGCGGACAACAGTACGCGGTCGCGGCGGCCGCCGCGCCACCACCACCAGGCAATCACCAGATGGAAACCGGCGATGTAGAGCAGCACCGACCAGAGCAGCGCACGGACGAACTCGCGGCGCGTGCGCACCACGAACGACGGCTTGAGCGCCGCCACATCGGACGCCGTCAGGAGCGGAAATGGCGCGTCGCGGCCCTTCGCGCGTTGCTCGTACTCCTCGAGCCCTCGCGTATGGCGGATCGCGTCTGGGCTCACGCGCGCGCGGCCAACCGCGCCTACGTTCGCGATGGGTCCCGCGTCGGCCGCGCGAAGGAATTGAAAGAGCGCGGCCGCGGCGAAGTGTCGATCCGCAGGGTTGCTGAAGAGCTCGACGAACGCCGGCTCCAGCGTCCGGGCATCGCGCACGAACTTCAGGTTCTGCGCCGGCGAATCGCCGGGAGAGCGATTGAAGTCCGCTGCCGCGAACTTTCCGGCCGCCGTCGATGTCACGCAAATGACGGCGAGGAGCGACACTGCAGTCAGGCGGAGATCGACGATGCCGTCGGACCAGCTCCAGAGCGGGCGTCCAATCCGCAGTTGTGTGCCGCGCTCCGCGGCATGTGTGTATGTCGCGCCCACTGGTGTGTTTCGACGACACTGAGGCACGCCTCGAGACGTGCCCTACATCAGAATTTTGCCGGCAGCTCCTCACTCGCGTTCTCGAGCGAGAGCTGCGTCAACCGCAGCTGAACCTGATCGAGCCGCCGCTGGGCGATGCGGATGTTTTCCGCCCCCTGGGCGAAATCGGTC
>JAICSD010000213.1 GCA_025937075.1 Vicinamibacteria bacterium
CGAGATCCGCAATAGCCTTCGTGTACTGCCCATCGGTCATCACCGCGGCCGTCGCGTGAGCGGCCGGTTCCTCGCGGCCATTGGCCGCGCCCAGCGACGGGAACGATGTCGCGCGTCCGCCGTGCTGGCCGACCCACACGGCGCCGCCCGATACGACCATCAGGGCGAGACTGGCCGCGACGAGTTGCGGGAGCGTGAACGACACTCGCCACGCTGCACGCCCGGGCGGCGTATCGATTGCCCGGGGCATCCTCCCAATCTGTTCCGCGATGCCGTCCCACAGATCCGTCGCGGGAGGACGAGGCGTCGCCGCGGCGGCGCGTGCGACGACGGTTCGCAGTGCTTCGAGCGTCGTTCTGCAGTCGCCGCACTCGGCGAGGTGCGCGTCAACCGCGTGACGCTCACCAGAGGTCAATTCGCCGTCGATGTACTCCGACAGCCGAGGCGTCCACGAGTCAGTCATGACATTCATCCAAGATGCCTGCGCAGCATCATTCGCGCGCGGTGCAATTGCGCCTTCGAGGTGCCCGGCGAGATCCCGAGCAGCGTCCCGATTTCGTGGTGTTTGTAGCCTTCCACGTCGTGCAGCACGAAGATCTCGCGCGCGCCGTCGGGCAGCTTCTCGAGCGCGGCTTCGAAGTCCATCGGCAGATCGTGCGAGACGCTCGGACCCGACAGCGTCGCGAAGACATCGTCACCGTCCAGCATCCGCCGGCGGTTCGTCCGCTCCGATCGAAAGCGTTCGATCACGATATTGACCGTGAGCCTGTGCAGCCACGTCGTGAAGGACGCATCGCCGCGGAAGCTCGCAAGTTTCTGCCAGACGCGCACGAAAACGTCCTGCGTCAGCTCGTCGGCATCGCGCCCGCCGGTGAGCCGGCGGACGAGGCTGTAGACCCGCGGAAGGTGGGCACGGTACAGCGCCTCGAACGCGCGGACGTCCCCCGCCGCGGCGCGTGCCACGTCGGACTGGGTATCGAGGGGGGGAACGCTCCCCGCCTCAGCGTTCAGCGCGAGCGCCTCCAAGTGCCATCCTTACATACCGTTGGATGACGAGCGGAGCGGAAAGGTTGGAAGGCGAGGCGCGAGGCGCTACCGCACGAGCGCGTCGTAGGGGTCGATCGCGGCTCCTTCCCACCAGTGGTGGTCGGGGTTGAGGAGAGAGATGGCAAAGTGCAGATGGGGAGTGTCGGGCGGCGCATTGCCTGACGTGCCGACGTACCCGATCACCTGGCCTCTGCGCACCATTTGGCCTTCTTTCAGGCCATCGGCATAGCGCTCGAGGTGGGCGTAGTAGTAGCAGAAGCGCTGCGACGGGTCGAACTGGTAGATCGTGTTGCCGCCAAGCCTGCTCACGAACAGCTTCGCAATCGTGCCGTCCTCGACGGCGAGCACCGGGGTGTTGCGCGGCGCCAGGATATCGATCGCGTCGTGTTCGTGGCCGGTGCGCGCGTCGGTGAATGAGCGGGTGAGTTGTGACGCGCTGACGCCCTGCACGGGGATCAGGAGGTCGCGCGCTTCGAGTTCGCGTGTCGCGTCTGCCGGCGACGGCGGCGGCGACGGAGCGGGCACATGGCCGGAGGTCGCGGCCGGGGACTCGGCGGGCGTGGTCGCGCCATCAGTCGTCGCAGCGACCGGAGACTTCGCGGTCGACGCGTGTTCGCGGCGCACGGCGGCAACGTTCTGCAGCGATGCCACGGCAAAGGCGCCGAGCACAAAGCCGAGCAGGCCGCTCCCGAGCACGTGTCGCAGATTCATTCGGCGAACACCACGCGCGTCCCCGTACGCGCGAAGGACGCGACGGTGAGCGCGTCCCAGTTGGTGAGCCGCACGCAGCCGTGCGACGTGGTCTTTCCGACGAGCGCGGGCTCCGGCGTACCATGCAGCCCGTAGTGCGGGCGATCGATGTCGATCCAGACGACCCCGACCGGGTTGTTCGGTCCCGGTTTGATCGTCGCCTTCGAGTTGTTCGGGTCCGCGTCCCAGAAGAGTTCGGGGTTGTAATGGAACTCGGGGTCGTGCTGCACGCCGGTGACCTTCCAGTTGCCGATCGGCAGCGGGTCGTGTTCGCTGCCGGTCGTGACCGGCGCAAAGAACAGCGTCTTCCCGTTCTGATCCGCAACGACGAGCGTGGACGCCTTTCGCGTCACCGTGATCGTCACCTCGTTCGGGTTGTTCCGGGCAGACGCGGATGCCTTGGGCTGCGGCCGCGTCGGATCGAAATCGGTCGGCACGTTCGGCACCAGGATCTGCTCACCCGCCTCGAACTGCGCCTGCCGGTTGATGAGGCGAAGCAGGGCAGGGCTGCAATGAAATCGCTCGCCCAGCAGTTCCGTCACGTCGCGGTAGCCGAGCGCGGGCAGGTTCGCCTGCTGCACGAGGTCCTCCGGGATATCCGGCGTGAACGGCCCTGCGACGTCTTCGTCCGTGATCTGATACGTCACCAGCGGCTGCTCGGGCAACGCGCCGGCGTCCCCTCCACTCTTCTTGTAGGCGGCCAGGGCGGACTTCGTATTCGCGCCCATCGCGGCGTCGATCTCGCCCGGAGAGTAACCGGCGCGATCGAGCATCACCTGGAGCTGAAGCGCCTTCTTCGCGGGTGCCGTCAAGGGCACCGGCTTTGCGGGCACGTCATGCACCGGCGCCTGCGGAAATGCGGTTAACGCGAACGCCGCACACACGGTCAACACCTTCACTGATGTACCTCCAGGCGGCGGTCCGCGCCGCTGCGCCTCTCGTTGTCGGCGGCGGCCCCCACTTCGACCAGCCTGAAGGGGCGATCGGGGAATGTCTCGCGCATCAGCGCCATCGAGACGTTGAAGACGGGCACGTTCGTGCGCGTGCGCCCTTCGGCGCATCCATGATGCGCATGGCCGTGAAACACCGCGGCCACCGGGAAGCGCGTAATGGGATCCTCCAGGCGGCTGCAGCCCAGAAACGGATAAATGTCGAGCGGCTCGCCTTCGACGGTCGCCTGAATCGGCGCGTAATGAAGGACGACGACGATGCGATCGTTGCGAAGGCGTGCGAGCGCCGATTCGAGCTTGAGCGCTTCATCGACGGCCTCACGCACGAACTGCTTGATGATCTGTTCGCCCCACGGTCCGAGCGCCCGGCGCCCGAAGCCGCCGGCGAACCCTTTCACGCCGGCGAACCCGACGCCCATGATCTCGGTCGTGTCGCCGTCGAGCAGGGCCACGCCCGCATCTTTGAGGAGCCGCGTGATCTCGTCCTGCTGATTGCTCTCGAAATCGTGATTGCCGAGGACGGCGACAATCGGAATGCGGATGCCGGCGAACTCTTTGATCAGCGCGCGCGCCTCATCCGCAAGACCGTAATCCGTGAGGTCGCCTGTGAGGACGAGGATGTCGGCGGATTCCGAGATCTGGCTGAACAGCGGCTGAAGGGAACCCGGCACAGCGCTCTTCCCGAAATGGAGATCGCCAAGCGCCGCAATGCGGACGACGTCTTTGGTGGCGCTCATACGCCTCTGCTGTGAGCAAGGCGCGGGCCAGGGACAAGCGCCAATTCCCAACTCCCAACTCCCAATTCCCAATCAATCTGATCCGTTTAGGCGTTGGGCGTAGGCGTTGGGAGTTGGGAGTTGGGAGTTGGAAGTTAACGCAATTCTCCAATCTGCTGATCCAGCGCGTCGAGCGCCTGCTCGAGCATCTTCCGATGGGCCGGCGCGGTCGCGCGCTCGAGGTCGGCGGCGGCTCGGGTCCGGGCAAGCTCCAGTGAGCGGCGACGAGCCTCTTTGTCCCGCTCTTCAGGCGTCAGCGCGGCACCTGTGCTGCGCCGGCGCTGCGCCTCTTCCTGCTGCGACTCGATGTTCTTCGACTCCCACCCGCGCGCCATCTCCTCTGGATCATAACGGGCTTTCCTATAATGAAGCATGCGATGTTTTCGCGCGGCCGCTCTGGTCGCTGCTGCGGCTCTGGCGATCGCGCCTGCGGCATGCCGCCGCGCCCCCGCTGACACGACGGCTGCCACCGCCGCAACCGATGTGTCACCGGCAGCTCAGCCGGTGGAGGACTCACGGCCGAAGATCGTGGCGCTCGGCGACAGCCTCACCGCCGGCCTCGGTCTTCCGGAATCGCAGTCGTACCCGAGCCTGCTCCAGGCGGATCTCGATCGCGGCGGGTACCACTTCGATGTCGTGAACGCCGGCGTGTCCGGCGACACGACCGCTGCTGGCCTGGCCCGCCTCGACTGGGCCCTTCAGGGAGGGAACGTCAAGGTCCTGATCCTCGAGCTGGGCGCGAACGATGGCCTGCGCGGGCTCCCGGTGGACCAGATGCATCAGAACCTCGCCCGGATCATCGAACGCGCACACGAGCAGCACATCGCCGTGCTGCTGCTCGGCATGGAAGCGCCGCCGAACTACGGCCTCGAATACGCGCGATCGTTCCGCCAGGTGTATCAGGATCTCGCCAGCCGCTATGACGTCACGCTGGTGCCGTTCATGCTCGACGGCGTCGCCGGGCGGGCGGATCTCAACCAGCCCGACGGCATCCATCCCAACACCGCCGGGACGCAGATCGTCGCCCGGACGATCTGGCAGCGGCTCAAACCGCTGGTCGATGCCGCGGACGCGTCATGATTGAACTGCAGCACATCTCGCGCACGGTCCCGAGCGGCGATTCGATGTTGACGATCCTCCATCCGCTGGATCTCCGCATCGAGGCCGGCGGCGTGGTTGCGATCACCGGTCCGTCGGGCAGCGGAAAATCCACGCTGCTCGGGCTGATTGCCGGCCTCGATGCGCCTTCGACGGGGCGTATCCTGATCGACGGCGCCGACATTACGGCGATGTCGGAGGACGCGCTCGCGCGCTTTCGCGGGTCGCACATCGGCTTCGTCTTCCAGTTCTTCCATCTGCTGCCCTCGTTGACGGCCGTCGAGAACGTTCGTGTGCCGCTCGAGATTGCAGGCGCTCACGATCCCGGCGCCCGCGCAGACGCGCTGCTGACGGAAGTCGGGCTGTCCGCGCGCCGCCACCACTATCCCTCGCAGCTTTCAGGCGGTGAGCAGCAGCGGGTTGCCATCGCGCGCGCGCTTGCGAACAATCCGCCGCTCCTCCTCGCGGACGAGCCGACGGGGAATCTCGACAGCGCGACCGGGCATCAGGTCATCCAGATCCTGATCGACGTGAACCGGCGCCGCAAGACGACGGTCGTCCTCGTGACGCACGACGCCGAACTGGCCGCGCTGGCCGACACGACGATCGCGCTGCGCGACGGCCGGATCGTCTCGACCGGGGTTCGGGGCGCGGCCGCGTCATGAGGCGAGGCGTGAGGGGTGAGGCGCGGGGCGCGGCCGGGGCGCGAGCCGTGAGGACCGAAGCGTGAAGTTCGTCCTTCTGATGGCGGGACGCGAGGTTCGCGCGTCCTGGCGTCGTCTGCTCTTCTTCTTTGTCTGCGTCGCGGTCGGCGTGGGAGCGATCGTCGCGCTGCGATCGATCATTCAAAGCGTTCGGACGGGTCTGTCGCGCGAGGCGCGGACGATCGTCGGCGGTGACGTGGCGATCAGCACGAACCGGCCGATGGCGGACGACCTCCGCGCCTCGCTCGAACGCGCGATTGCTGCGGCGCCGGTCACCGCGCGCGTGGATTCGATTTCGACGCCGACGATGGCGCGGCCGGAGAGCGGGGAGGGAGCCGCGGCGGCCAAGATGGTCGAACTGCGGGGCGTGGGAGCCGCGTTCCCGCTGTACGGCACGCTCACGCTCCAGGACGGACGGCCCTACTCGCACGACCTCCTCGCGAACCACGGTGCGCTCGTCCGCCCGGAACTGCTCGCGCAGCTTGGCATCGCCGTTGGCGATCGCATCGTCATCGGCGGCCAGGCGTACACCATTCGCGGGATCATTTCCGAGGAGCCGGGCCGGCGGGCGGGCTCGTTCAGCCTGGGTTCGCGGGTGCTGGTCGACATCGACGATCTGCGCGCGAGCGGCCTGCTGTCGTACGGCAGCCGGGCGAACTACGAGATCCTGCTGAAGATGCCGGCATCGGCGGTCGACGGATTCGCGAAAGCGATCCGCGGGAATTTCCGCGACCGGTTCATCGGCGTGCGCACCTATCGGTCCACCGAAGATGCGATCGGCAACGACATGGAGCGGGCCGAGAATCACCTGAGCCTCGTCGGGTTCGTGATCCTCGTCCTCGGCGGCATCGGCGTGTGGAGCGTCACGCGCGTGTTCGTCCGCCAGAAAGTCAAGAGCGTCGCCATCCTCAAATGCCTGGGCGCGACGACGGGGCAGGTGCTTGCGGCGTACATCGCGCAGGTCCTGCTGCTGGGGATTGCCGGCAGCGCGCTCGGTGTGCTGCTCGCCAGGGCCGGCATCGCGGCGATTCCGCCGTCGGTCGGCAGTGCGCTCGGCGTCACCTCGTACGGACTGACGGCCTCGGCGGTCGCCCAGGGCGTCAGCATCGGGATCCTCGTGTCGCTGCTGTTTTCCGTCGTTCCGCTGCTGGAAGTACGGCGCGTGAAGCCCCTGCTGCTGATTCGCGGCGGGCTGACGACTGCGCCGCCGTCGCGGGCCTGGTGGACCGCGGGCGGCCTGCGCGACCGCCTGTCACGCGTCGATCGACTGCAGGCGCTCGCCGCATTCGTGATGGGCGCCGGCCTCATCGCGATTGCGAGCTGGCAGGCCGCCTCGCTCCGCGTCGGGGCCGTCGTCGTCATCGGGTTTGCGGCGGTCGCTGTCGTGCTGCATCTCGCGAGCTCCGCCGTCATCTATGCCGTCCGGCCGATTGCGCGGGCGAAGTCGTTTTCGCTGCGGCACGCGGTGCTCAGCCTGGGGCGGCCTGGCAATCAAACCCGCGTCATCCTGCTCGCCGTCGGTTTGGGAAGCTTCTTCGTCATCGGGGTGCGCGCGCTGCAGACGAACCTGCTGCGCCAGTTCTCGGTCCAGCTCTCCGAGAGCGGCGCGGACATGTTCCTGATCGAGATCCTTCCCGACCAGGTCGATCGCATGCGCGCGTTTCTGGACGCGCGGAAGGCGCCCGATTCCGGGCCTGCGCGGCTCATTCCCGTGCTGCGCGCGCGCGTGACCGGCGTGCGGGACCCCAAGACGGCAGGATTCCGCGACGTCCGCAACCAGGGACGCGAGTACACGATCACCTATCGCGATCACCTCGAGCCCAACGAGACCGTCATCAGCGGATCGTTCTGGCCGCCGCACACGCCGCTGCCGGAGAATGCGCCGGAGTTCGAAGTGTCGGTCGAGCAGAACATCCACGACAGCTATCGCGTCGACGTCGGCGATGTCATGCAGTTCGACGTCCTCGGGCGCGTGCTCCCGGCGAGGGTGACGAGCATCAGAAAGGTGGAGTGGGAGGACGCGCGGAACGGCGGATTCATGTTCGTGTTCCGTCCCGGTCCGTTTGCGCACGCTCCGCAGACGTGGATCGGCATCCTTCGCGCCCCGCAGGACCCGACGCCGCGAGGACAGTTCCAGCGCGATCTCGCGACGGAGTTCCCGAACGTGTCGGCGATCGACGTCCGCGAGATTCTCGTCACGGTCCAGAAAGCCGTGCACACGATTACGGTTGCCATCTCGGTCGTCGGCGGCATTGCACTCGGGAGCGGCGTACTGATCCTGATCGGCGCGGTCGCCATGACGAAATTCCAGCGCGTCTACGAAGCTGCGATTCTGCGCACGCTCGGCGCCAGCACGCGCACGCTTGGCGCCATGCTCGCGTTCGAGTACGCGACGCTC
>JAICSD010000142.1 GCA_025937075.1 Vicinamibacteria bacterium
CTGGCGGCCGCCGATCTCGAAGGTCGCCGCTGGGCCCATCGGGTTCACCGGCAGCTTCTTCTCCCAGACCTCCTTGCCCGTGTCCTTGTCGAACGCGCGGAACGTGAAGTCCGGCGTCCCCGTGAAGATCAATCCGCCCGCGGTGACGACCGCGCCCTTCGGTTCACCCGACCCGGTATTGTGAATGCCCTTGGCCGCAAGCTCCGGCACTTCACCGACCGGTACCTGCCACTTGATCGTCCCTTTGTTCAGGTCGTACGCGGTGAGGGTCGACCACGGCGGCACGACCGGCGACGGTCCGATCTTGGGCGTCATGTAGCCGTAGCCGCTCCAGTACCGCGTGGGGCCGCTCGGCTTTTCCTCCGGCGCACCGGGCTTGGGAACGGGCGTCTTCGCGGCCTCGGCATCCGCAGCGGCCGGGTCGGAGAGGTACGCGATCAATCCGGTCAGCTCGCGGTCACCGAACTGGAACGATGGCATCCGTCCCTGCCCTGCGAGGACGGTTCGTTTGATCGCGGTCGCATCCAGCCGCCTCGTCACGCCGATCAGCGCGGGAATCGCCGGCGGCGCGCCGCGCAGCTCCTCGCCGTGGCACGCGACGCAGCGCTGCTTGTAGATCGCGCGACCCAGTTGATCGGGAGGCGCGTTCAGCATCCGTTCACGCAGCGGCGCCTGCGCCTCCAGCTTCAACATCGTCGGCTCGTCCTTGTTGAGGACGTACACGACGCCAGTCGAGGGATCGGATGCAGTGGTCCCCCAATTCGCGCCGCCGGCGTTGCTGGGAATCTGCATCGTGTTCGCCATCGCGGGCGGTGTGAAGAGGCCCTTGTTCACCGACGTGCGAACCATCTCCGTCCACTTCTCGCGTTCGGCGGGATCGTCCAGATAGGGGCTCATGTCCTCGACGGTGAACTTCTGCCGCGCGAACGCGGGGACAACGGTCGGGAACGGCTGCGTGGGCCACGACCGCTCGCCGGGAACGTCTGACTGCGGAACGGCGCGCTCCTCGATCGGCCAGAGCGGCTCGCCCGTGGCGCGATTGAAGACGTACAGGAAGCCGGTCTTCCCCGCCATCGCAACCGCGTCGACCTTGCGGCCGTTGTGCTGGACGGTGATCAGCTGGGGCGGCGCGGTGTTGTCGTAATCCCAGAGATCGTGGTGCACGACCTGGTAGTGCCACAGCCGCTTGCCCGTGCGCGCGTCGAGCGCGAGCAGGCAGTCGCCGAACAGGTTTGCACCGACCCGGTCGGCGCCGTAGAAGTCATACGTTGGAGATCCGGTCGGCGCGTAGATGATTCCTCGCTCCTCGTCGAGGCTCATGTCACCCCAGACGTTGACGCCGCCAACGTAGGTATACGCGTCCTTCGGCCACGTGTCGTAGCCGAACTCGCCGGGATGCGGAATCGTGTGGAAGCTCCACACGACCTTGCCCGTGAGGACATCGAAGGCGCGGATGTCGCCGGGCGGCGATCCGTACGCCTCACCCGTCCTGGAGCCGACGATCAGCAGGTTCTCGAAGATTCGCCCCGGCGAGTTCCATCCGAGCGACCCGAAGCCGAACTCGATGATCGACTTCGGATCGCGACCGAGCCCTTCGCGCAAGTCGACGCGTCCGTCGGTGCCGAACGACGTGATCGGCTTCCCGGTTCGCGCGTCGATGGCCTGCAGATAGGCCCCGGCGGCGAACAGCAGGCGGCGGTCCGATCGATCCTTGCTCTCCCAGTAGTTGATGCCGCGATTCGTGACGTCGCGCTGGAAGATTGGATCCTGCTCGTGCCTCCAGAGCTCCTTCCCCGTCAGGGCGTCGACGGCAACGAACGCGCCGTTATTGCCCAGGGCGTACATGACGCCCTCGACGATGATGGGGTTGAAGCGGAGGCGCGGATTCGGCCCGGCCTGATACGTCCACGCGACCTCCAGGTCCTGTACGTTCGAACGATTGATCTGTTTCAGCGACGAATAGGACGCCGAATCCGACCCGCCGAGATACTGACGCCATTCCGTCCTCGCCTGCCGATCGGCCGCAGCGACGGCGACCCCAGCGCTCGCCGCCGCCGCGACCGCCGCGAACCACCCCGATGATCTGCGCACGCCTGGCTCCTCCTCTTCCAACTTCCGCCTGAAGGCGGAAGCTACGTCGACTCAGAAAAACAGCTTCCCGCCAATCTGCATCTGGCGCATCGAACCCGCGGAGCTGATGCGGCCGAACGACGACGACCCGAACGTCGATCCCGGGTTGCCGAAGTTCACGTCGTTGAACGCGTTGAAGATCTCCGCGCGAATCTGGAACTGCACCGTGCGCGCGATCGGGATGTTCTTCATCATCGACAAATCCGTGCCGACGAACTTCGGGCCGCGCAGCAGGTTGCGGGGCGCGCCGCCGAACGTGAACTGCGCGGGCAGCGCAAACGCCGACGCATCGTAGCAGTTGATCAGCTCCCGCGTCGCCGTGTTCGGCTGGCAGTTCAGGCTCGGGGCCGGCCCGACGAGGTCCGGACGCTGCTGGCCCGTGATGCCGATGTTCGCACGATCGCTGCTGATGACGACGTTCACCGGCGTGCCGCTCTGGATGGTCGTGACGCCGCCGATCTGCCATCCGGCGACGACATACTTGAGGAACGGCTGTGAAGAATCCTTCAGAAACGGCACGTCGTACAGATAGCTGGCCACGAAGCGGTGCGGGACGTCCCAGTTCGCCGGCCCGTAATCCCTCCCGATATCGTAGTTGTCCATCGTCTGGCCGCCGCCGTTCGAGTGCGTGGACATGTCGCGCGTGCGCGACCACGTGTAGTGGGCGTCCGCCTGAAGGCCGTGGCTCATGCGCTTGCGAAAGATCACGCTGATCGCATCGTAGTCCGCAATCAAGTCGTTCTGGATGATGCGGCGGCTGCGGAAGTTGTGACTCGGACGGCGCGGATCGACCGACCCAGGGCCAGGCTGCGGCGTGTTGTTGAAGAAGCTCCTATCGAGGTGGCTGGTGTTCGAGCCGATGTACTGCAGATCGAGCGCCGTGCCGCTCCACAACTCGCGCTGCACGTCGAAGCTCCACTGATCCTTGCGCGCGTTCGGCAGGCGGCGCGTCGGGGAAATCATGTCCGGCGCGACTGCAGGCCCGGCGACGCCGAGCGGACTATCGAACGAGAGCGTCGGGTTGGCGGGATCGGACGTGAACGTCGACACGGCCGCCAGCGGCGGATTGTTCGTCAGGAACGTGAAGGAGTTCATCTGGTTCGGGTTGTAGTAGATCCCGAACCCAGCGCGGACCACCGTCTTCTCTCCGATCCTGTAGGTCGCGCCGAGCCGCGGCGCGAAATCCTTTCGATTCGGCTCCTGGAACTCGAAGCCTTCTGCCGGGAAGCTGCTCGGGATGATCGTCTCGAAGTCTTCGGCGAGCATCGAGGCGAATCCCTCGTAGGTCTGGACTGGTGTGTTCAGCTCGTAGCGCAGGCCGAGGCTGAGCGTCAGGTCGCGGCCGAGCTGCCAGACGTCGTTCACGAAGAACCCGTTCCGCCACCCGCCAACGTGTCCGAGGATCTGATCGGTCGGCGTGATCACCGTTCGCGGGAGGCCGAGCATGAAATCCGCGACCGAATAGCCGCTGATGTCGCCGGTGAAATCGAAGCGGCCTCGCGGATCGTTCGCCGCTCGACGTCCCGTCGTGAGCCGGCGGAGATCGAAGCCGGTGCGGACGTTGTGCGAACCGTGCGTCCATGCGAGCACGTCCGACGCCTGGAACGTCGTATCGAACTGGTTCCAGTTCGTGCCGCCGGCGCCGATGCCAGCGAAGTTCGAGACGTTCACGCTGGGAATGCCGGGGTTGTTGTACTTCACGTCTCCATCGAAGCCCGGAATGCCGAGCGACACGCCCGCGTCCGGAATGCTGTTGACGAAGAAGTAGTTCAGCGTATCGAAGTCGATGCGATGTTATCCGACGCGTGCGTCGTTCAGCAGGTTGGAGCGGAGTGTATGCGTGTAGGTGAAGAGTGAGTTCTTGTTCACCCGCGGCTGCGTGATGCCGGTCACGGGAATCAGGCCCACGTTCGTGTTGTAGCTGTCGTACCAGTTGTACCGGTAGTACAGACGCACCTTGTTGCCGATGTTCTGGTCGACACGTGCCAGCACCTGATCGATGTTGTCCTCGCTGGAGCTGTTCCCCTGGAAGTTCGACGCCGTGCCCGGCCGGTTCGGCTCCGGATAGTACTGGAGCAGGTCCTTCGACGTGGCGGACAGCTGCGATGATGGAATGACGTTCCCTGGAAACGTCTGACCGGGCGCCAGCGGGTTGCGAATCGCCGTCTGAACCTCGGAGAAATTGCCCTGTCGCATCAGCATCGTGGGCACGGATGCGAATCCCGGCGTGAGCGCCTCTCCGCGAACACCTTCATAGGCGGCCATGAAGAACGTCCGGTTGCGTCCGTCGTACAGCTTCGGGAACATCACCGGGCCGTCCATCTGTACGCCGAACTGGTTCCGGCGCCGCGGATTCTTCGGCTTCGATCGATCCTCGAAGTAGCCGCGGGCGTCCAGCTCGTCGCCCTGGTAGAACTGGAACACGGATCCGTGCGCGTTGTTCGTGCCGCTCTTCGTGACGACGTTGATGTGGACGCCCAGGTACGATCCGTATTCCGCGGACGCGCTTCCCGTCTGCACCTGAATCTCTTCGACCGCGTCGGCGATCGGCCGCATGCTGGTGGCGGCCAGCAGGTTCGACGAGGAGTTGATGCCGTCGAGCGAGAGGCTGTTCTGTATCTCGCGCTGCCCCGCGCCGCGGAAGCTCAGGCCGATGTCGCTGTTCAGTCCCGCGAGGACGCCAGGCGTCGTGCTGGCCAGGTTCCAGACGTTGCGGCCGTTCAACGGCAGATCGATGACCTTCCGCGCGCCGATGGTCTCGGAAATCGTCGCGCGATCCGTGTCCAGCACCTTCGCCGCTGCCTGCACGTTCACCGATTCGGCGAAGCCGCCGACGCGCATGACCGCATTCGTGCGGACCACCTGGTTGCTTGCCACGTCGACGCCCGTCGCGTTGAACGTCTGAAAGCCGGACATGGTGATCGTGATGTCGTATCGTCCGGCGCGGACGAACTGAATGTCGTAGTACCCCTCGGCATTCGTCGTCGCCTCGTAGGTATCCCGCGTGCCGGTGTTCACGGCGACCACTTGCGCGCCCGGGACCACCAGTCCCGCGCTGTCCGTCACGGTACCGACGAGCGCCGTCTGCGACGCGAGCTGCGCACGTGCATTCGGCGCGATCGTCACGACGAGAGCGAGAGCCAACGAGAGTCGACGCGTCATGGCTGCCTCCCTGATCGGAAAAATCCCCAACTCCCAATTCCCAACCCCCAAAGGCCATCGACTTTGGGCGTTGGGAGTTGGAGGTTGGGGAGTTGGGGGTTCCGCTATCGCCGAGGAGCGGGATTGAGCGCGTCCCAGCGCGCGTCGCCGATCGGCCCGTAGTTCGGCGGCAGCGAGCGCCAGTCAGCGCGCGAGAGGCCGTTCAGGTCATAGACGATTCGTCCGTCTCGTACGGTCAGCTCGCAGACGAGCTTTTCGGAGCCGTCCATCCGGGCGCCGTTCATGTCGACGAATCCGAACTTCCCGCGCTCGACGCGCAGGACGGCAACGTCCGCAGGCGCCCCCACCGAAAGATGCCCGTAGCTCTCCTGCTTGATCTCGCGGGCCGGATTCCACGTCGATCGCGCGACCACTTCGTCGAGCGACATGCCCATCGCGAGGAACTTGTCCATCACGTTGAGCATGTCCTTCATGCCCGCGTTCATGCTGCCGATATGGAGGTCGGTCGAGATCGAGTCCGGCTGAAATCCTTCCTTCATGGCGGGCACGGCGATGCGCCACAGGAAGCTGCCCCCGCCGTGACCCACGTCGAAGATGACGCCGCGCTTGCGTCCTTCGAACAGCGCCGGGTTGACATGGCCGGAGGGATCCTGCTCGCCGCGAAGGCCCGAATAGACGTGCGTGTAGATGTCGCCGGGCCGGAGCTTCTTCGTCACGAGCTCACTCAGCGGGCGCTCCGGCTTGTTGGCGCCGAAGTCGACCATGACGGGGATGTTGGCGATCGTGCCCGCCTCGACCGCCTGCTCGACTGGCTTCCACTCGGGCCCTGCGAAGTGTGCCGTCTTGACGCCGATGATCAGGCCCGGGAAGCGCTGCGCCATCTCCGCAGTCGGCTTCGCCTCCATGTCGGTGAGGTCCTGCTCGTACTTCCCGCCGCGCATCCCGTTGCCGACGATGTTGATGAAGGCGAGGACGCGGGTCTTGGAGCGATCGATGATGCGCTGCTTGAAATCTTCGAAGTTGCGCCAGCCGGCGCCGCCGGCGTCGGCGATCGTCGTCACGCCGACGCGGAACGTGAACCCGTCAGGATAAACGCTGTTGTCGCCCGCGTACGAGCCGCGCTCACCTGTGCCGGTGTAGACGTGCGTGTGGATGTCGACGAGCCCGGGCGTGACGTACAGCCCGGACGCGTCGACCGTCTTCAGCGCCTCAGCGGGATCGATGTTCGTCGCGACCGCGGCAATCTTGCCGCCCTGGATCGCGACGTCCCGTACCGCGCTGATGTGGTTGCGCGCATCGATGAGGTGCCCGCCGTGCAGCAGCAGATCGTACTTGGGCGCGCCCGCGGGTGCCTGCGGCGGAGCCTGCCGTCCGAACCCGGCCGCGACGACGAAGGTCGCCCCGGCTACCGCGAACGCGACGAGTGCACTCATCGTTCTGCGCATGGAGATCCCTTCGATGGAACGCGGGCCTGAAAGGCCCGCGCTACGAGCGACGGCGAATGGCGGCCCTGGGCCGCCCCACGACAACGAACGTCGCGCGCCCCGTTTAGGGGCGCTACGATGAAGGCGGGCCTGAGACCCGCCCTACATCTCTAGAAAAAGAACTTGAAGACCAGCTCCATCTTGCGCGACGAGCTGACCGTGCTCGTGATCAACCCGAACGTGTTCGGCGAGTTGATGTCACGTCCGGGCGGTCCGAAGCTCGGGTGATTGAACAGGTTGAACGCCTCGGCGCGGAACTCGAAGTACCGCGGGCCGCCGGCCTTGAACTGCTTCGCGAGCACCGCGTCGACGTTGTTGTAGCTCGGCGCGCGTGCGACACCAACCGGACAGTTGCCGAACGTGCCACGCGCGGCGCGCTGGAACGCGGCGATGTCGAGCCAGTGCGTGATGTCTTGATCCGACGGCACCGGATCGCCGACGCAGTTCGGGCGCTCGTTGCCGCGGACGCCCTGGAGCGACGGCGCGGAGCCATCGGTTACGGTGATCGGGAACCCGCTGCGCATCTGGACGATGCCGCTCAGGCGCCATCCGCCGAGGACCGCATCGGTGATCGCCGACGCATCGCTGCCGTACGTCCGGCCGTGTCCGTACGGCAGCTCGTAATTCGCCGAGACGACCAGGTTGTGCCGGGCATCGAAGAAGGCATACCCGTAATTCGCTTCGGGATTGTACGCGTTCGCCCAATAGGCGCCTTCGGCGGCCACGCCGCCCGATCCGTAGTAACCCAGGTTGTTGGACCTGGCGCGGCTCAGCGTGTACGACACGAGGTACTCGAACCCTTTCACGGCGCGCTGACGGAGGCTCGCCTGCAGCGCCTGGTAGTCGCTGTGGCCGCGCGACGCCGTCGTCGAGATGTTGGTGATGAGCGGCGCTGTCGCATACAGCGGACGACGCTGCTGGAGTGGCAACCACGTCGACGGATCGCCCGTTCCCGGCAGTGGCTGGTTGCCTTCCACCGGCGTCACGAGATGCGTCGCATGGTTGCCGACGTAGCCGACGTTCAAAGAGGTTGCCGCGTTCAGCAGGTACTCCGCGAAGACGTTCCACTGCTGCGTGAACTGCGGACGCAGGTTCGGATCCCACGCGCGCACCTGACCGGACGGCTTGTCCAACGGCTGCAGCTCCGCGAAGCCGGTCGCCAGCGTGCCGGGGCCGGTCGTCGTGTCGTACTGCACCGCGGACTCGAAGAAGAACGGCGGGTTCAACGGCAGGCGCAGGTTCGCGCCCGTGCCTTCCATGTACTGCGAGATCCCGTAGGCGCCGCGGAAGACCCACTTGTCGCTCTGGCGGTACGCGAAGCCGAGACGCGGTTCGAAGCCTTTCTTGTACGCGTTGTAGAGCGCGCGGCTCTCGCGGCTGTCCCCGCCCGCGAGGATCTCCTGACCCGTCGTCAGATCGAAGTTCCCCTGACGGTCGTCCTTCTCGACGAGCGGCTGCGTGTACGCCCAGCGCAAGCCGAGGTTGAGCGTCAGGTCCGCGTTGACCTTGAAGTCGTCCTGCACGTACAGCGCGCTTCGGTTGTGCGTCTGCGTCCAGGGTGGCGCGGCACTCCCGCGACCTTTGCTCTGCACCTGATCGAACAGGAAGTCGGAAAACGGAAAGCCTGTGAACGCGCCGCCGTAGCCGAAGAGACCCAGCAACCCGTTGTTGCCGGCATAGAACCGGCGCTGGACGTAGTGCAGCAACTGGCCGCCGAACTTGAGCGTCTGTCGTCCTTTGAGCCACGTCAGCTTTTCGTTGATCTGGTACGTTTTGTCGAGCGTGTCCGAGTCGCTCGCCCCTGCGCCGATCGACGTCAGGCCGCCGCCCCAGCCGATCGAGCTGAGCCCGGGGATGGGCTGCCCGCCGGCGATGCCGAAGTTTGCGTTGCCATTACCAATCCCCGCCCAGTCGAGTGTGTTGCCCACGACGGCGATCTGGTTGTAGCCGACGAGCACCTCGTTGAGGAGCGACGAGCTGAAGATCCGGTTCCAGTTCCCGGCGACGTTCCGGAACGGCGCCGTCTGAAGGTTGCCGAGCAGCAGCGGGATCGCGCGCTTGTCGGTACGGTCCGTGTACTCCGCAATCGAGAAGCGGCCGAAGATCTTGTCCTTGGATGACGCGTTCCAGTCCACGCGGCCGTCTCCCTGCTTCGCGCGAATCGTCTGCAGCCTGTCGCCGACGAAGTTGCCGGTGACACCGCTGACGGTCCGGTTTGGAAGCGGATAGAGACTCGTATTCGACAGAATCGCGGTCGCGATTGGACTGATGCGCGACGCGGGAATCTGGTTGCCGGCGAACGCCTGGCCGGTGACCGGATCTTTTATCGTTGCGCTGGCGCTGGAAAGATCACCCGCGCGCCACGACGCCGGCGCCACGGAGATCGTTTCGGATCCGGGCGCATCGAACCGCGTCCCCTGGTAGTTGCCGAAGAAGAACAGCTTGTTCTTCATAAGGGGCCCGCCGAACGTGCCGCCGTAGATGTCCTGGCGCCGCTCCGGCTTGGCCGCATTCGAGCGGTTGTTCGACCACTCGTTGGCATCCATCGAGCTGTTCCGGTAGAACTCGAAGACGTTCCCGCGGAACGCGTTCGTGCCCGACTTGATCACGTTGCTGATCACGGCGCCCGCGACGTTGCCGGTGTCGGCCGAGTAGTTGTTCGTCTCGACGCTGATCTCCGCGAGCGCGTCGGGGCTCGGCTGGTACGCCACGAGATTGTCGATCGACTCGTTCATGTCGACGCCGTCGATCGTGTAGTTGTTCGTCTGCTCGCGGTTGCCGTTCACGTACGGTCGGCCGCCGCCGAAGTTGCGAATGTTGGTGAACGTGCTCGGGTTCGGCGTGACGACGCCGGTGAGGAGCAGCGAGAGCTGGCCGGTGTTGCGGCCGTTCAACGGCA
>JAICSD010000026.1 GCA_025937075.1 Vicinamibacteria bacterium
GTCCTCACCTGCGGGCACACCCGGGGGCACGTCGGTTACCTGCTCGGCTCGGGGGAGGTTCTGGCCAGCGGGGACGTGCTCATCGGCGGGCATGCCATCAGTCCATGGACGGGGGCGCAATTCCTTCCCGCCCCCTTCCACGCCGACGCCCATCTGCTGCAGGAATTCGCACAGTTCGAAAACGTGCGGCTCGGTTGCGGCGTGCCGGATCTCCGAGCTGCCGCGTGCAGCGGCTGCTGCGAGAAGCGCGGTTTCGGTCCCGGTGACCGATGCTTCGTCGAGATAGATGGACGCGCCGCTGAGGCCCGGGGTTTCGAGCGCATAGCCAGGCTCTTCGAGCGCACGCACCCCCATCGCGTACAGCGCATCGAGGTGTACGGCAATCGTGCGGCGTGCCGGGAAATCGCCGCCCGGCTGAGCGAGCCTCGCGGATCCGCGCCGCGCGAGCAGCGGACCGAGCAGCAGCACCGAGCCGCGCAGCTTCCCCACGAGCGCGGCGTCCGGACGATCGTGACGGATTTCGCGGCACTCGATGCGCACCGTCGAGGATCCCCGTCCTTCGACGCACGCGCCAAGGCCTTCGATCAATTGAAGCAGCACGTCGACGTCGCGGATGCGCGGAACGTTCGTGAGCTCGCAGGGCTGGTCCGTCAGGACGCACGCGGCAATCAGCGGAAGCGCGGCGTTCTTGTTTCCCTCGACGCTCAGGCGTCCCGACAGCGGGCGTCCGCCTGCGATCCGAAGTGTGGCCATGCCTTACAACCCCCGACAAGCGATCTCACAACCCGAGATAAACGATCTCCTCATGTAGTTCGACACCGAACTGCTGACGTACGGCCGATCGGCAGCGCTCGATCAACGTCCGAATGTCCTCCGCGGTCGCATGGCCGTCGTTGACGATGAAGTTGCCATGCGTCGGCGACACGCGCGCGCCCCCTTCGCGAGCGCCCTTCAGGCCCGCGCGATCGACGAGCGCGCCGGCGGACGGCGGGATCCCATCCGGCACACGCTGGCGTGCGGGATCGGGATTCTGAAAGACGCAGCCTGCGCTCGCGGACTCGAGCGGCTGCGTCCGTTTGCGAAACGAAAGCGAGTCCCTCGCCGTCTGGCGCAACGCCGCCGGATCGCCCTGCCCGGTGTGACATTCCGCCGATAGCGCGACCTCGCGCGTCCGTTGCAGCCGGCTCCGGTCGTACCCGAACTCCAGCTCAGAAGCATCGAGCCATCTGCTGCCGGTCTCCGGCGCGAAGATCTCGACACGCTCGATCAACTCGCCAATGAGACGTCCCTTGAAGTGCGCATTGCCGTGAATCGCGCCGCCGACCGTCCCCGGCGTGCCGGCCCACATTTCGAGTCCGGAGATGCCCCGATTGATCGTCCATCGGACGAGGCCGTTGACCGTCAGGCCTGCATCCGCCCGAATGTGCGATGCGTCGATAGCCGCCGCTTCGCCGCCGTGCACGCGAACGACGATCCCACGGATTCCGGCATCGGCGATGAGCACGTTCGATCCGCCTCCGAGCACCGTCGCAGGCACACCGTGCGCGTGCGCGACCATCAACGCCGTTCGTACCTGTTCGCTGCGCGTCGCGTGCACGAGCCAGTCGGCCGGGCCACCGACGCGAAACGTCGTGAACGGCGCAAGCGGCGCATTCTCTTCAACGCGGGACCCACGCAACATCGTCCGCAGCGCGGTACCGACGTCGCTCGTCACGACAGGATCCGGCACCCGAGGGCAGCCCTGCGCTCGCGGAGCGCCTCGATGGCGTCCGCATGCGAGCACGACGCAAACTCGATCCAGTTCCCTGGCGCGAGCTGCCCCGCAACCGGCAGGTCTGCCGTGATCACATTCGCAATCGTCGGATACCCGCCCGTCGTCTGACAATCGGCCATCAGCAGAATCGGCTGTCCGGACGGAGGAACCTGTATCGCTCCGATGACCATCCCTTCGGAAAGAATCTCGGCGCCTCCGCGATATCCGGCGAGCGAACCCTCGAGCCGGTACCCCATTCGGTTCGATTGGTGCGAAATCACGAATCGATCGCGCGTCAGTGCGCTCCAGGTCTCGTCGCTGAAGCGGTTGCGATGGACGGCGGGAACGATCCGCACACGCGCGCCATCAACCGCAAGGGTGAGGGGCGTGCTCGCGCGTCCTGTTGCCGTCGACGAGGAAGTCCCGACAGGCAGGGTGTCTCCGCGCGACAGCGCCCGTCCGCCGAATGGACCCATCGCGCTTGGAAGATGTGTCGCGCGGCTGCCAAACAGCGGCGGCACATCGAAGCCGCCCCGCACCGCCAACGTGGCGCGCGCACCCGAACGGCGCTCGCGAAAGTGCAGCCGCCCTCCCGATCGAACGAGGAACGGCCGATCCATCGAGGGTTCGCCTCGATCCACGATCATTGCGAACCCTGCGCCGCACACGGCGACGGTCACGTCGCCTTCGGCCGCGAGCTCTGGCCCAATCAGTGTGATCTCGAGCGCCGCCGCCGATGGATCATTCCCGACCAGCTCATTGGCCGCGCGATGCGAATACCAGTCCATCGGCCCAGCGACAGGAACGCCCGCGGACCGATAGCCCCGCCTTCCGAGATCCTGAACCGTCGTCAGCATCCCGGGGCGGAGCACCGTCAGCGTGCTCACGCGTCGCTCCACTCTGTCGTCCGTCGGTACTCGTCGCCATCGATGCGACGAAAGCGGACGCGACAACCGGGCCTAAACAGAAACGGCTCCGCGCGGGCAGGATCGTAGGGTTTGATTGGGATGCGCCCGATCACGTGCCATCCACCCGGCGTCGACGCCGGGTAGACGCCCGTCTGGCCCGCCGCGAGGGCAAGTGATCCGGCCGGAACCTTCAGGCGCGGATTTGCGCGCCGCGGTAAGGCGAGCCGCGGATCCACTCGCGCCATGTACGCGAACCCCGGTACGAAGCCGACGACATACACGCGGTACTCCTGCGAGAGGTGCAGCTCGATCACCTCGGCCGTGCTGCACTTCGCGAACGCGGCCACATCGTCCAGATCGAGCGCAAACGGCGGATCGTAGCAGGCCGGGACGAGCAGGAGCGGTCCTTGCTCAACATCAGCGCTCACCGGCGTGTCCGCAATCGCGCGGAGGCGATCGTCGAGATCCGCAGGCACGTCGCGGAAACGGTCCACGTGCACCATCACCGTCCGAAAGCCGACGACGACATCTGTGATGGCGGCAAACCTGGCCCGCCCGATGGCGTCGGCAATAGCAATCGCGCGTGCGTTGACGACGGGATCGAGCCGGTCCGGCAGCTCGATGAGCCACGCGGCATCTCCGGCCGGCGCGACGCGGACGTCGGTCATCAGCGCGCAGCGCGCGCCTCGAGCGCCCGGAGAAGCTTTTGATGAATATCGTCGAAGCCACCGTTCGACATGACGACGACGAGGTCGCCGGGAGAGGCCTCGCGCGAGACGGTCGCGACGATTTCGTCGACGTTCGGCAGATAACGGGCGTCGCGGCCGCTGGCGCGAACGTCGCTGACCAGCTGTTCGATGGACAGCTGATCGTCCGGAAGATTCGAGCGAAAGACTGGCGGCAGCAGCACGCGGTCCGCAGTGCCGAGCGCCTTTGCAAAGTCGGACTGGAAGATACGACGGCAGGACGTCGCCGATCGCGGCTCGAAGATCGCCCACACACGCCGATCCGGATACGCGGAGCGCACGCCCTTGAGCGTCTCGGCGATCGCCGTCGGGTGGTGGGCGAAGTCGTCGTACACCGCGACGCCGTCCGCTGTGCCGCGAAGCTGCATGCGGCGCCGGACACCCTTGAACAGGCGCAGCGCTTCCGCGATCGTATCGGGGCTCATCCCGACGGCCGCGCCAATCGCAATCGCGGCAAGCGCGTTGCGCACGTTGTAGGCGCCGAGCAGCGGCACCTCGAACGCGCCGGTTGGCGTTCCCGCGCGCCGGACGCTGAACCGCGTGATGCCCTCGTCGATCCGCAGATCGTGCGCCTGCCAGTCTGCTCCGTTCGAAATACCGAACGTCTCCACGCGACAGAGCGCAGCGGACGCGATAGTCCGTGCGTCCGGGTCGTCCGCGCTCACGAGCAGCAGCCCGCGGCGCGGAACGAGATTGACGAGCCGCCGGAACGCGAGGCGGATGGACTCGAGATCGGGATAGATGTCCGCGTGGTCGTACTCGATATTGTTGATGACGGCGATATCCGGGAGGTACTTCAGGAACTTCGCGGTCTTGTCGAAGAACGCGCTGTCGTACTCGTCGCCCTCGATCACGAACTCGCGCCCGCCGCCCACGCGAAAGCTCCCCGCGAAATTCTCGGCGATGCCGCCGATGAACACGCTGGGATCGGCCCCCCCGTGCGTCAGCACCCATCCCGTGAGCGAGGTTGTCGTCGTCTTGCCGTGCGTGCCGGCGATGACGATCGATCGCGCGCCCCACAGAAAATTGTCCCGGATCGCCTCCGGCAGCGAGCAATAGCGGATCTTGCGGTCGAGCACGGCTTCCAGTTCGGGATTGCCGCGCGAGATCGCGTTTCCGACGACGATCAGATCGAGATCGGCGCTGATGTTCTCCGGCCTGTAACCCTGGAACGTGGTGATCTGCTGCTCGGCGAGGAAATCGCTCATGGGCGCGTAGACGTTCTGATCGGATCCGCGGACGTCCCAGCCGCGGCTCTTGAGCATGGCCGCGAGCGTGGCCATGGCCGTTCCGCAGATCCCAATCAAGTGAACACGCTTCATGCGGAGACCGCCGCCTCCTCGATGATCAGCTCAGGCGTGCCTGCAGCGACAACACGCGCCCTCACGCCGAATGGAAGTGTCATGGTTGGGCCCGTCACGTGGCCCGAGGGAAGCCCGAACAACACGGGTCCGGGAAAATCCGTCATCAGATCGGCGATGGTCTCCCGCCGCGTAGGTCCTTCGTCGCCCGGCTCGTCGCAGCGCGGCAGCTCGCCGAAGACGATCCCGGCCGCGCGTGACAGGAGTCCGGCGTAGCGAAGCTGCGTGATCATGCGATCGAGCCGGTACGGCCGCTCGGCCACTTCGTCTATGAAAAGGATGTGACCCTCGGGTGGATCGAACGCAAACGGCGTGCACAACGAGGAGACGAGCTTCGTCAACGTACCCCCGACGAGGACGCCGGCCGCGTCGCCCGGACGAACGATATCGAGCGCCGGATGCGTAATGGCGCCGGGCGGCTCCGCGCGCATGAGCACGCGTTCGAACGTGTCGAGATCGTAACCGTCCGCGCCGTGCGCCAGGCGTCCCTCGAGCATCGGACCATGAAACGAGACCACGCCGCATCTCGTCGTCAGCCACATCAGCAGCGACGTGTTGTCGCTGAACCCGACGAACGCCTTCGGTGATTGCCGGATCTCGCGGGCGTCCAGCAGCGGCAGCAGGTGCACGCTCCCGTATCCGCCGCGAACGGCGACGAGTGCCGCAATCGAAGGGTCCGTCCACGCGCGGCGGAACGCGGCCGCTCTGATTGCCGGGTCCCCTGCGACGTAGCGCCGGCGCGCGAACACGCTGTCGTCGTACACCGGCTCGAACCCAAGGCGCTGAATTTCGGCGACGCCAGCGTCGAACTCGTCGCGCGCGAATGGGCTGGCGGGAGCGACGATGGCGATTCGATCCCCTGGGCGGAGTGCCCGCGGCTTCTGCATCTGGCTCAGGCGAACCTCGCCATTTCGTCGGCGATGGCCTGATGTTCGTCGCGTCCGAGCACGCCGCGCAGAGATGCGCGGCCGGGACGCTGCCGCGGAAGCGCGAGGAACCGCTCCTTGACCCGGCGGTGCCGCGCGAGTGCATCCTCGACGCGACGCTCGGAGAGGCGCCCCTGTTCGACCGCGTAGATCACTGCCTCCAGCGCCGCGACGTGCTCTTCCGCATGGGGCGCTCCGATCAGGACGGCGTCACAGCCCGCTCCGATCGCGCCGGCTGTCGCGTCGGCGAGCGACCAGCCTCGGGCAATCGCCTTCATCGTGAGGTCGTCGGTCAGCACGAGGCCTCCGAAGCGCAACTCGTCCTTCAGCAGATCCTTGACCACCGCCCGTGACAGCGATCCCGGATTCAGCTCGTCCAGGGCAGGAACCAGCACGTGGGCCGGCATCAGCGCCGCAACGTCCGCCTCGATGGCCGCCTTGAACGGCAGCAGTTCGACCGCCTCTAGCCGATCGAGCGGATGCTCGAGGAGCGGCAGCTCTTCGTGCGGATCCCCTGCGACGTCTCCGATGCCCGGAAAATGCTTGCCGCACGCGGCGACGCCCTCCGACTGGAGGGCTCGAACGATAATCCGGCCCAGACGCGCGGCGTCCTCCGCGCGATCCGCGAGAGCCCGATCGCCAATCGCCGACGCTCCGGACGCGGCACGCAGGTCGAGCACGGGCGCATAGTCGAGCGAGATGCCAACCGCCTTCAGCTCCGCGGCGAGCGCGCGCGCAAACCGATCGGCGAGCCGCTCGTCGCCGGCGCGGCCGAGCGTGATCATCGGAGGCCACTCCGTGAACGGCCGCTTCAGCCGCGCGACGCGTCCGCCTTCCTGATCGACGCTCACCCACAGCGGCATCTCGCGCGCCAGTGCCTGTGTCTCGCGCGAGAGCTCGATGACCTGCTCGGGTTCCGCGATGTTCCGCTGAAAGAGGATCACGCCGCCGAGATCGAACTCGCGCGCAACGGACCGGAGCTCCTCGGGGATCTGCTGCCCGTCGAAGCCCACGATCGCGAGTTGGCCAGCATGCCTGCGAATCTCGCGCAGCGACATCGATCTTGATGATAACGCGTAAGCTGCAGAGCCGGCCGGCGATTGAACGACGCCGCTGAAAAATCTCGCGGTCCGACCTGCCACTGACCGCCATCGAATCGATAGTAGATTGGTCGCGGTTGCTTCCACGAAGTACAGCGCGCGGCGGTCAGCGACGGGTGTGCTGAAGACGGGAACATAAAGATGGCATGCCCGGTTGCGGGAGTGCTGTGCGTCAAGGCTTCGAGGAGCGCCCCACGTCATAATCCGGGCTGAGGCTTGCGGTCGTTGGACAACCTGGCCATCGCGCGCGTGCTCGCCGAGATCGGCGACCTCCTCGAGATCAAGGGAGAGAACCCGTTCAAGATTCGCGCGTACCGGAACGCCAGCGAGACGATTGCGCACGAAACGCAGCGCGTCGCGGATCTCTCGCCCGCTGAGCGGCTCGCGCTGCCGGGGATCGGCAAGGACATCGCCGGCAAAATCGGTGAGCTCGTCGAATCGGGCGGGATGCAGTACCACCGCGAGCTGCTCGAACAGTTCCCACCCACCGTGCTCGACCTGTTGCGGCTCCAGGGCGTCGGACCGAAGACCGTTGCACTGCTCTATCGCGAGCTGAACGTACGCACGCTCGCGGATCTCGAGGAGGCTGCCCGCGGCGGCCGCCTGCGCGCGATGAGGGGCATGGGCGCCAAGAAGGAAGTGCTGATCCTGAAGGCGCTCGAGGAGCAGCGCCGGTTCACGGGCAGGCGGCTGACCGCGGAAGCGCACGACGCCGCGGCGGCGCTGGTCGCTCATCTCCGCGCTGTGGCGCCCGACGCTCACGTCTCCATCGTGGGCAGCCTGCGACGCGGGTGCGAGACGTGCGGTGATCTCGACGTGCTTGCGGCAGGCGGTCCGCCCGATCTCATGCGCGCGTTCACCGAGTACACGTTCGTCGAGCGCGTGCTCGCGCACGGCGACACGAAGTCGAGCGTCCTGCTCTGGGGAGGATTTCAAGCGGATCTGCGGCTTGTGCCGCGCGAGAGCCTGGGCGCGGCGCTGCAGTACTTCACCGGATCCAAGGCCCACAACATCGCGCTGCGCGATCGCGCGATCGGCCTCGGCCTCAAGCTGAACGAATACGGGCTGTTCAGGGTCGAGGGCAACACCCGGATTGCCGGCGACGAAGAGGACGCCATCTACGAGGCTCTGGGCCTCTCGCCGGTGCCGCCGGAGTTGCGCGAAGGTCGCGGGGAGATCGAAGCAGCCGCGTCGCGATCGCTGCCGCCACTCGCGCAGCTCCACGATCTGCAGGGCGATCTGCACTGCCATACGAACCGCACCGACGGACGCGCCGACATCGAGACGATGGCGCGCGCGGCGCGGGGGGCCGGGCTACGCTACCTCGCCGTCACCGATCACACGCAAGCGCTCGCGATGGCGAACGGCCTGGACGAAAAGGAGACGCTCGAGCACGCGCGCGCGATTCGCGCGCTGAACGGGCGGATCGAGGGCATCACGCTGCTCGCCGGGATCGAGTGCGACATTCGCCCCGACGGCTCCATGGATCTGGCCGAGGATTGCCTCGCGCAACTCGACGTGGTGATTGCCTCGGTGCACTCCGCGCACAATCAGGACGCGCCGCAGATGACGGACCGTCTGCTCCGTGCGATCGACTGCCGGTGGGTCGACATCCTCGGACATCCCACCGGCCGCATCATCCTGAGGCGCGATCCCGTGAGGGCCGACATGACGCGGGTCATCGGCGCGGCGGCGAAGGCGGGCGTCGCCCTCGAGATCAACAGCCAGGTGGATCGGCTCGATCTCGACGAGCTGCACGCGCGTGAGGCACGGGATGCCGGCGCGAAGATCGTCGTCAGTTCCGATGCGCACGGGCCAGCCGCATTCGGCGCGTTGCGGTGGGGCGTGGTCACCGCGCGCCGGGGCTGGCTGCGCGCCGCAGATGTCCTGAACACACAGCCGCTCGAGGTTCTGCGCGCATCATTGCGTCGAAATCGCCGTTGACGGAACTCCCAACTTCCCAGCTCCCAGCCTCCAGGAACCAATCTCACAACGACAACCGACAACCAACCTCCGACAACCAACCACCGACCACCGACCACCGATCACCTCGCAATCTTCCACTCCTTCCGCATCTCGTTCAGCCCTTCCATGTAGACGGCTGCCTTGCTCCGTTCGTCCTCGTTCGCGAGCGACTTGAGCAGGTCGATCGCGCGCGCGAAGTCGCGCTGAATCGTCGCACGGGTCGTCTGAAAGTACAGACGGCGGATCTCTTCGAGCGGCGTCACCCCTGTTTCGCCTTCGTGAGGTTCTTGCGGGCGGTGGATCGCAAGACCTCCGACACGTTGCGATCGATCGTCAGCATCTTGAGGTCGCGCTCGTTGAGCCGGTGGATGAGATGCATCGCAATCGCAGGCGGCGTTTTCGGATGCCGGCACAGACCCGCGGCGATCGCGTAGTTCTTCACCCAGCCGCGATTCATCCCGATGCTTCGGAGCACGTCCTCCGAGACGTTGCCCATTTTGGTGAACGCCTCGACCTCCGATTCCGTCAACTTCGGGCTGCTCAGGACCGCAGCGGACACGAGCTTGTTCGTGTCGCGCACGAGTGTGGCGCGCTGCTCCCGCGTCCCCTTCATGGCGAGCTTCATGCGTTGCAGCACGGGCAGCGACGAGAGCAGTTTCGTTTCCTTCTCCTCGGCAGGCGCGTCGGGTGCGTCGGGGAGGTCGGTTGGCGTGTCGACCAGCGGGTCGTCGCTGTGAGCGGCGGCTCCAGAGGCCGGTTCGATGCCTCGCCCGCTGAAAAAGCGGCGCATCTCGGACGTGATGTCCGCTCGGGCCAGAAACGTGCGCAGCGCATCGAGCGGCAGTCCGGCAATCGTCGATTCCGCCGTGCGCGCCACCTCCGCGTCCTCGTCGCCCGTCAGCAGCACCAGAAGCGCGAGCTGCTCGAGCGCTCGGGGCGCGATTGCGCCTTGCGCCGCGAGGAGCCGGACGTCGCGCGCCACTTCTCCTCTCCTGAAGAAGTCAACCAGCGGTGACCTGAGTCCCGGATCCATGTTTCCCATGATGTTCAGCGGCGCCACGCGTGTTGGCGGCCCTGAAAGGGCCGCCCTACGATCGCGATCGCCCTACGATCGTGGCGCGGGCCTCTTAGGCCCGCGTACCCCCGTGAAACGCCGTCCGCATCGATCGAATCGCCGCCGGCAGCGAACGTTCATCGACGGATGCAAACGCACCGATCGCGGCGATACCGGCCGCGCCCGCCGCGGCCACCGCACCGGCGCGGGCTTCATCGACGCCGCCAATCGCGAGCACCGGCAGGCTCACGCGGGCGCACACGTCCGCGAGCGCGGCTTCACCCGCCACCCCGTGATCGGGCGCCTTGCCGGCCGATTGATAGATCGTGCCGAAGATCAGGTAATCGCATCCGCCCGCGCGCGCCGCGCCCACCGCCTCGCCTGCCGAGTGGACCGAGCGTCCGACCAGAAATCCGGGAGGCGCGATCTCTCGAACGCGATCGGCGCCAATCGACGCGCCTCGAAGGTGCACGCCCGCGGCGCCCGCCGCGATCGCGACGTCCACCCGGTCGTTGACCACCACGGGAATGCCGAGCGGCTGCACGCCGGCGATCGCCTCGCGAACCAGGTCGAGCAACGCGTGGTCGCACAGCGAATGCTCGCGAACCTGCACGATATCGATACCGGCATCCGCGGCCGCACGAATCCGCCGCACGAGCGCAATGGACGACGGCTCCGGCAGACGCGAGCGGTCGGCTACGAAATACAGGACCGGTCGCGTCGGTGGCCACCGCGTCACGAGCGTGCCTGGGGAGGCCCCGCGGCTTCGTGCCGCCGCGAGATGACGGCTGACGCCAGCTCCGCGAGCCCGGCGAGTGCGGTGATGACACCGATGCCGCTCACCGCGCCGCGCACGTACGCGCTGCGCACCAGCGATTCGATCACCGGATGCACGGCCGCGAAATGGTTGTGCTCCCAGAATGCCGACCAGGGCGCCACGATGAGGATGAAGCCGGCTTCGAGAAAGTACGCGGCGAACAGCAGCCGGCTGACGGTCCTGATGATCAGCCTCCCGTCTGGACGCGGGCGAGCCGATCCACGCGCGCCGAGACGTCACGATATTCGCCCGCGTCCGACTGGAGCTCCATGAAAACGGCGAGCGCGCGCGCCGCCTCTCCCGCCTGCTCCAGTGTCAGGCCGAGATCGTACAGAAGCGCGCGTCCCTCCTCCACGCCCGGCGCCGGCGCTTCGGCAGCCCGCTCGAGCCATTCGATCGCGTGCGGGATGTCCTGCTGATCGCGATAGAGACGCCCCAGCATGGCGGCGGCTTCGAAGCGGTGCTTTGGCGAGCGCGCGGCGGTCTCCAGCGAGCCGACCGCCTCGTCCGCCATTCCCATCTCGAGATACGTGCGCGCGAGCTTCAGGTGCTGCGCAGCATCCTCGGCCCCCGTCTGGCGCGATACTTCGTCGCGGAAATCCTGGAAGACTTCGTCGAGATTCTCACGCTCGGGCGAATCTGGCGGCGTCATCGTTGACCTTCCTTCGAGATCGCCCAGCAGCGTCGTGAGATCGATCTCGACGAGCGGGGCACTGGTCTGCAGCGCCCGCGGCGCGATTGGAACCGCGGGCTCGGGCTCGGGTACATCTTCATGGATATCGGCTGGAGCGGCGTCAGGTTCAGCCTCGTCCGTGGCACGTTCCGCGTCGCGGGTCGCTGCCTGGAGCACCGCCGGATCGACGAAATGGTCCGTCGCCATGAACGGCGCGTGGCCGCTCAGACGTTCCGCGATGTGCGTGTCGGGATCGGACACCCTCAACATCACGAGCGCGCGCCGGAGCCGCTCGATGTGTCCTCCCTCCCACGGCTCGCGCGCGACGAGGTCCTCCGCGATCACGCGCGCTTCCGCGGCCTGGCCGCCTTCCAGGTACGCATCGGCGAGCTCGGTCTGCGTCTGGTACATCGTGGCTTCGAGCCCGCCGTCCACGCACACTTCGACGAGCTTCAACAACGCCGGAATCTGCCGCGGCACGCGTGCGAGAAATCCCTGCAGGAGGGCGGCCGCGCCCTCGTAGTTCGACGCCGCGAGCAGCGCATCGGTGGATACTTCGACGCACGCAAATGCCGCGTCCGGGGATGTTGACGCGAGCGACCACGCCGTTTCCGTCACGTTGACGACGTGCGCGGGGTCCGATGCAACGAGCTGCTGCAGCAGCGCGCGACCTCGGTCGATCGCGCCGCCCTGCAGCTCGATACCCGCGAGCGCGAGCTGAAGTGCCGGATCCGACGCCGCGGTCTCGGCGTCCAGGTACTGACGCGCCGCGTCGAAATCCTTCGCGGCCACCGCGTCGCGCGCCAGCTCGGCGCGCCCTTCTCGATCGTCCGGGTTGAGCCGCACCGCATTGCGCAGCGCGTCCAACGCGTCCGCGCGCCGTCGCCTCTCGACGAGATCCGCGTGCAGCTCCCGATACCGAATCGCCGCGCCGATCACTTCCCCGCTCTCTTCGAGCACGCGCGCGGCGGCCAAACGGCCATCGATGTCGGCGGGATCGAGGCTGCCGAGCCTGACGACCATCTCGTCCGCGCCCGGCCGATCGCCGCGGGCCCGACGCCGATCCGCGACGCTCGAGAAGTACGACTTCGCGTCCGCGAGCAGCCCCTGCTTCGCGGACACCTCGCCCAACTGCAGCTGGCACTGCTCGTCGTCGGGTTTGATCTTGAGAATCTTCTTGTAGAGGGCGGCCGCGCGTGGATAGAAGCCTTCGTGGAACAGGTGATCGGCAATCTTCGTGTACTGCGCGGCCGCCTTGTCGGTCTGCCCCGCGCGCGCGTACAGATCGCCGAGCGTGTTCGCGGTGTTCCAGTCGCGCGGCTGGTCCTCCATCACGCGCGCGTACTCCGCGATGGCGGCATCGAGCCGCCCCTGACGGAGCAGTTTCTCCGCCTTCTTCAGCGTATCTTCGCGGTCGAAAGCCAAGAGGAGTGGTGCCCGGCCGGGGAGCGGGATGAGCCGGGCTTACGCTTCGATTTTATCAAACAACGAGGGGGGCCGGAACGAACGGCGGTGCACGTCTGAGTACCCGTAGCGGGCGACGGCGTCCAGGTGATCACGAGTGGCGTAGCCCTTGTGGCGATCGAATCCGTAGCGCGGGTCGCGCCCGTGCAGTTCGAGCATCATGCGGTCTCGCGTCACCTTGGCGAGTATCGACGCGGCGGCAATTGCGGTGCACCGCGCGTCGCCGTGAACGACGCCGCGCTGCGCCATCGGGATGTCCGGAATACGGAACGCGTCGACGAGCACCATGTCGGGAAGCGGCGCGAGAGATAAGACGGCGCGCTGCATCGCACGCAGCGACGCCTGGTGGATGTTGATGCGGTCGATTTCCTCGGGATCGGCGCTCATCACGGACCAGGCAACCGCGCGCCGCGTGATCTGCGCGTAGAGCCGTTCGCGTTCGAGGGCCGTCACGGTCTTGGAGTCGCAGATGCGCGGGATGTATCGCTCCGAGTCCAGGATCACGGCCCCGGCGACCACGGGCCCTGCGAGACAACCGCGGCCGACCTCATCGACGCCCGCGACGTAGACGAACCCGAGGCGCCGCAGCGCATTCTCGAGGGTCCGAAACGCCCGGACTTTGACCATGATCCCGACGGCCGAGCTATGCGCCCTGCTTCCTCGAGCTTTCCTTCATCCTCGCGGCCTTGCCCTTCAGATCGCGCAGGAAGTACAGCTTCGCGCGCCGGACCTTGGCCGTGCGGAGGACGTCAATCTTGTCGATGACGGGCGAGTGCAGCGGGAAGATGCGTTCCACGCCCTGCCCGAACGACACCTTGCGGACCGTGAACGTGGCGCGCGCGCCGCCGCGGTGCATCCCAATCACTATCCCCTCGAACACCTGGATGCGCTCCTTGTCCCCTTCGCGCACCTTCACGTGAACGCGGACGGTATCGCCCGGCTTGATCGCCGGGCGCTGGGCCAGCTGCTTGCGCTCGACGGTCTCTACGGCAGTCATGACAACGCTCCTTTTTCCTTCTCCGATACCAGCTCTTTCACCAGCGCCGCATCCTCGGGAGCGAGCGGCGCGCGTCTATCCTTCAGCAGATCCGGCCGCCGCGACAGCGTGCGTGCGATCGCCTCGCGCCGACGCCACCGTTCGATCTCCCGATGGTGACCCGACAGCAGCACCGGCGGCACGCTGTAGCCGCGGAACTCCGCAGGTCTCGTGAACTGCGGAAAGTCCAGCAGCCCGCGTGCGAAGCTGTCGCCGCTCACCGACGCGTCATCGCCAACCACGCCCGGCAGCATCCGAGCGACCGCGTCGAGGATCACCAGCGCCGGCAACTCGCCGCCCGACAGGACGTAGTCCCCTATCGAGATCTCCTCGGTCGCCAGGTGCGCGCGGACGCGCTCGTCGACGCCTTCGTAACGGCCGCAGAGGAGCACGACGTGCTCGAGGCCACTCAGCCTTCGCACCCCCTCGTGCGTCAGGCGCTCGCCGTCGGGCGACGTCAGGACGATCGCCGATGGCTCGCCGCGCTCCTCGCGAATCCGATCGACGGCGGCAAACATCGGCTCCGGCTTGAGCACCATGCCGGGGCCTCCGCCAAACGGCACGTCGTCCACCGTGCGGTGCCGATCGGTCGTGAAATCGCGCAGATCCCGGACGCGCAGGTCCACGATGCCCCGCGCGATCGCCCGCGCCACGACGCCCTCAGCCAGCGGCGCGCCGAACATCGCCGGAAAAATCGTGACGACGTCAATCCGCATGATCCGAATTCAGCCCGATCAGCCCCGCCGGCGGATCGACGACGATGCGCCGCTCCCGGGGATCGACGCTGACGCAGATCGGCGCTGCCAGCGGAATCTCCACCTCGCCCGACGGGCCCAGCACCACGAGGCGGCTCTGCGCCATTGGTCCATCGACACCGACGACCTGACCGATCGCGGCGCCGTGCGTGTCGAACACGTCGCAGCCGACGAGATCGTGTCGGTAGAACGTACCGTCGGGCAACGGCGGCAGTGACTCCGCCGCGACTTTCAATTCCGCGCCCGCGAGCGCCTCCGCCGCGTCGATCGTCTCGATGCCGGCGAGCGCCACGATCGGGCGTCCCTGGTGAAATCTCACCGTCTCGATGCGGCGCGGTTCGCCCGCTGCGCCCACGAGGAGCACGCGTCCGGCGACGAACCGATCCTCGGGAAAATCCGTCTCGAGGTTGACGATCACCTGCCCGCGATTACCGTGAGCGCGGGCGACGCGGCCGACGAGGATCGGCTCAGTCGCGGAAATCGACTGTTACCTTCTGGCCGTCGAGCTCGGCGGCGCAGTTCGCGAGCGTTCGCAGCGCCTGCGCCGTGCGCCCCTGGCGGCCAATCACGCGTCCCATGTCGCCGGGCGCCATCGTCAACTCGATCAGCGTTTGCCCGCGCACGGAGCGCTCCGTCACGTTCACGGCATCGGGCTTCTCCGCAAACGCGCGCGCCACCGTTTCGATCACGTCGCGCGCGCGGCTCACGATGCGGGCGCTTCGGCAACCGCAACCGGTTCGGCGGGCAGCCGATCCACGAGCGTGCGCACCGTGTCGGACGGCTGCGCGCCCGCCTTCAGCCAGTGATCCAGGCGCTCGCGGTTCACCTTCAGCGTCTCCGGCTGGGTGCGCGGGTTGTAGTGCCCCAGCACCTCGACGAAGCTGCTGTCGCGCGCGGCCTGCGAGTCGGTCACCACCACGCGGAAAAAGGGACGCTTCTTGGATCCTGCACGCCTCAATCGTATTGCCAGCATTTGTCCTCTCGTCGGCCGCCTCTCGCGATCGGCCTATCGCATCAAGCCCTTGAGCGCCGACATGTTCGGCCGCTTCTTCCCGAGTCCCGCCATGCCGCCCATCGCCTTCAGCATCTTCTTCATCTGGATGAACTGCTTGAGCAGGCGGTTCACTTCCTCCACCGTCGTCCCGGATCCCTTCGCGATCCGCTTGCGCCGGCTGCCGTTGATCAACTGGTGATGGCGGCGCTCCTTGGCCGTCATCGAGTTGATGATCGCCTCGACGCGCAGCAGCTGCCGGTCGTCGATCTGCTCGCGCTGCTCTTTGAGCTCCTTGAGCGCGCCCATCCCTGGCAGCATCCCGATGATCTGCTCGAGCGGACCCATCTTGCGGATCGTCCGGAGCTGATCGCGGAAATCCTCGAGCGTGAAGTCGTCGAGCCGGATCTTCTTCTCGAGCTTCTCCGCGTCCTCCTGCGAGACGGCTTCCTCGGCCTTCTCGATGAGCGACAGCACGTCGCCCATCCCCAGCACGCGCGAGACGACGCGGTCGGCGTAGAACGGTTCGAGATCCTGCAGCCGCTCGCCGCTCCCGACGAACGCGATCGGCACGCCGACGACCGATACGACCGATAGCGCGGCGCCGCCCCGGGCGTCGCCGTCCATCTTCGTCAGGACGACGCCCGTCACGCCCACGCGGCGGTTGAACTCGCCGGCGCTCTTGATCGCGTCCTGCCCCGTCATCGCGTCAGCGACGAACAATTGATCGGCCGGCTCCACGGCGGCCTTGATGGCCTGCAGTTCGTCCATCAACTGATCGTCGATGTGCAGACGGCCTGCGGTGTCGACGATCACGACGTCGAAGCCGCCGTTGCGTGCCTCCGTCAACGCGCCTGTCGCGCGAGCGACGGGATCGAGCTGCCCGGCGGGATCGTGGACGCGCACGCCCGCCTGCTTGCCGACGACAGACAGCTGCTCGATGGCCGCCGGACGCCGCACGTCCGTGGACACCAGCAGCGGATGACGGCCCTGCTTCGTCAGCCATCGCCCCAGCTTCGCCGACGTCGTCGTCTTCCCGGATCCCTGCAGGCCCAGGAGCATGACGACGCGCGGCCGCTGCGCCGACGCGGGCAGCCCGCCCTGCGCGTCACCGAACAGCGCGAGCATCTCATCGCGGACGATGCGGACGACCTGCTGCGCAGGCGTCAGGCTCTTGAGCACTTCCTGGTCGACGGCGCGATCGCGCACGCGATCGACGAACGCCTTGACGACCTTGAAGTTGACGTCCGCTTCGAGCAGCGCCATGCGGATTTCGCGCAGCGCCAGCTCGACGGTCTCCTCCGTCAGGCGGGCTTCGCCGCGGATCTGGCGGAAGACGTCCTGCAGGCGGTTGGAGAGCGATTCGAACATGAGCGGACTACGACCCTAAGCGGCTCAGGGGCAAACGTTTATGGTATTGGATGAGGGGGATTTCTGTCAACGTGGCGTGTGAGGCTCCGGCGGCGTGCGTGTGAGCCTGCACTCTGTCGATAACGCGCTGAGCGCGCTGACGCTCGTCGTGCTCGTCCGGTATGGTCTCCGTCACTGGGCGCCCTTTGTTGGCGTCTGGCGCCTCAGCGGCGGCGCGATCGACGCCTGGTGCGCGCGAACCGTCGAACGCGCGCAGACACGTGCGCCGCGCGTGAGTCATCTGTCTGGAGCCCGCATCACGCTCGTTCTTGCGGCGTTTGCGTTCGCCGTGAAGGCATGGTTCGCGGTCACCTGGGATCTGCGTAGTCCGATCTTCCCCTTCGCCTGCGTTTTCCCTGTTCAGTGGACCGCGTACGCGCTTGGCATCTCCGAGGTCGGCTCGCTGGTGATCGCCGGCCGTCTGGCGATCGCTGTGCTGTCGACGCTCGCGGTCTGGCTCACGTGGCGCATAGGTGAGCAGCTATGGTCAGAGGAGAGGGCGTACGCTCTGCTGGCCGCAGCGCTCGTCGCGACCGCGAAGCTCCAGATCGCGTTCGGCAGCAGCGAGCTGCCGCGCCCGGTGTCGACAGTGCTGATTCTGAGTGCATTTCTCCTGCTCCAGCGCCGCTCGACGAGCTCCTCTGCTTCGCAGGCGCGGTGATCGGCTGCGCTGCGTGCTTTCGATTCAGCGAAGCGGTCTTCGTTCTCCCAGCCGCGATCGAGCTTCTCAGTCGCCGCCGCTATTCCGAGCTACCGGGATTTATCAGCGCGGCCGCGCTGGCAA
>JAICSD010000231.1 GCA_025937075.1 Vicinamibacteria bacterium
AGTACACGCTGGGCCTTGTGGCGCTTGCGCGCAAGGATTTCAACGGCGCGGAGGATGCCTTCAATGAGACGCTGAAACTGAATCCGCGTGCCGCGGCGCCGCAACTGCAGCTCGCGCGGCTGCGCCTCGCCCGCGGCGACACCGCGGGTGCCTTGAGCGCTGCGGAAGAAGCCGCCAACGCCCGGCCCGATGATGTGGAGGCGGCGGTGTTGATGTCGAGGAGCCTGCGCGCGCAGGGCGAACTGGACCGCGCACGCCGCGAGCTGAAAACGAGACTGGAGAAGACTCCCGACAATCCGCGGTTGCGTACGGAGCTCGGATGGGTGGAGCTGGCCGCCCGCAACGTGGACGATGCGAGGGCGGCGTTCGAGCGCGCGCTCGACCGCGCACCGGATTACGAGGAGGCGCGCGCAGGCGCCATCTCAGGAGACGTCGCGGCGAAGGACATCGACAACGCGCGGGGTCGCGTGAACAAATGGCTCGCCAACAACCCGCAGGATGCGGCCGCCCAGATGCTGGCCGCACGGCTCGACCTGCTCCAGAAGAAGCCGCAGGACGCGGAGCGGCGGCTCCTGCAGATCGTGCAGACACAGCCGTCGCGGCTCGATGCCTACGAACTGCTCGGCCAGATTTACCTGCAGCAAGGGCAGGTCGACGCGGCGCTCGAGAAATACCGCGTGATGTCGGAGCGTGCGCCCGACGCGGCCGGCCCGGCCACGATGGTCGCGATGATCCTGCAGAGTAAAGGCGATCGCTCAGGGTCGCGCGCGCAGTACGAAGCGGTGCTCGCGAAACATCCGCGCGCGGGCGTCGCCGCGAATAACCTCGCCTGGATGCTCGCCGAAGACGGCAAGTACGATGACGCGCTGAAGCTTGCGACCGTCGCCGTCGAAGAGATGCGCGACCGCCCGGAAGCGCAGGATACGCTCGGCTGGATTTATCTGCAGAAGAACCTGCCCGTCCACGCGATGCCGGCGTTTCAGCGTGCGCTGGAGCTGTCGCCCGCCAACCCGCTGTACAAGAAGCATCTCGAAGAGGCGCAGGCGCGGACGGCGAAGTCGGAGCGCGCATCTCGTTGATCGATCCGCGCAACTGACGTTGCGCCCTGCGACCGTCGCTACTCTCCCCATCGTCCACGGCTGGCGTCAGCCGTGGTTTCCAGTCTTCCCCTACGCGCGCGTGTGCTGGGCCCGCCTGACCGCCGGCGGCGCCGGCAACATCCGCGGCGACACGCACTTACCCGGTCGCGGATCCGACATCAGCCTCCGGTGCTCTCTTTGCTGAGGCGCCATCGACCGCGCATGTGCGCGGACGGGTATCGAGTCCTGGCGCGTGGATCACGCCAATAATCCTGTGATTCCGCACCGAGCGTCGATCACGACGGACGCTACACGCGCACGCACTACCCGACGGACGGCCGCTGCCGGGTAGACGTGACCCGCGCCAGGACGTGTGGCCCTGCCAGAAGAGTCGCGGTGGAGGTGTCGAATGACGGCAGTGAAGTGCGGCCTCGTGCTCGTGTGTCTCGTCGTTGTGTCTCCGGCAAATGTCGTCGCGCAGAGTACCGATTCCTCTACGCCTGAAATCGTCCAGATCGACGGGAGCAAGAATCCGGAGCTGATTCCTCAATGGAGTGCGTGGGGCTATGCGTTTCGGATCTTTTCAGGCGGTCCACGGCAGTTACCGACTTCGGTGCTCGGGCACGTCACGCCCGGCGAACAGATGCTGATCATGAAGGAAGCCGATGCCGCGCAGCAGGTCGAAACGCAATGCCTCGCGAAGCACCGCAAGATCCTGGAGGCTCGCGGCTCCAAGAGTACGGCCGATCTCGACAAGGACGTCAGGGCGCTGAATCTCGAGTGCCGATGGGCGACCCTGCACACCCGCGATCGCATCCTGACGGGAATCTCTGCGGAAGCGCAGACCGCGCTCATCGCCTTCGTCGAATCCACGAAGGCGGGCACCTCATTGGCTATTCCGAAGAAGGCCCTCCCGCGGTTTATGGAACCCGAATAAGAACCGTTCGATCAGTTTCGAGGTGATCTATGAAGAGTGTCGCAACCTTGTTGGGATTCGTGTGTGTCCTCGCGTGTCTGCCGGCGACCGCGCTTGCCGATGATTACGTCTACGCCTCCATCTTCTGCGGGACTGTCGTCAATCGGAATACGAGTCATCAGTACGGACCATTCAACTGGCTTGAATACATCGTGGAAACCCAGGGCGTCGTCGACGCATGCGGACAGTGGGCGATGATAGCTTCGGCAGATGTTTCCGGCGTCCCGGGCTCCGCGATGCGTGCGGACGGGCTCCTGTACGCCACTGCCCGCAAACAATTGCCGGTGCCCTCCTATGGGACCTGGCAGACGAACGGCCATCACTTCGCCTCGACCTACGTTCCGTTTCTGATCCTGCACACCGGTGAAACGGTCAGCTTTGCCGACGTCGTTCCGACGCGCACACGGACGCGGGAGCAGATGTGCTACGACATGGGCGGCAGTTGGAACGGGTCCTCGTGCATCATGCAAAACTGCCCGATCCTGATCGATACCGACGGCGACGGGTACCAGTTGACCAACGTCGAGGATGGCGTCTTGTTCGATCTGGACGGCGATGGCACGCCACAGCGGGTTGCCTGGACACGGGCAGGATCCGACGATGGGTTCCTGGCGATCGATCGAAATGGCAACGGCAAAATCGATGATGGTACGGAGCTGTTCGGGAATCACACGCCGGTATCCGGGAGCGATTCGGAAGTGACTGCCGCAAACGGATTCGAGGCGCTGAAGTTCTTCGCGTCACTGGCCCGCGACATTTCCAATGTGCTGCAGGAGCGTATCGATGGCCGCGACGCGGCGTTCTCGAGACTGCTCCTGTGGCGCGACGCGAACCACAACGGGATTTCCGAGCCGGAAGAGTTGACGCGCGTGCTCGACAACGGTATCGTCGCCATCGGCACGGACTACAAGACGATCGGGAAGAGCGATCGTTTCGGGAACGAGTTCCGACAGATGGGACGCGCCACGTGGGCGGACGGAGCCGTGACGAAGGTGTACGACGTCTGGCTGCAGGCAGCGAATTGACAATTGGTCACGAGCCGCGCGGCTTGATGCGCGCGGCTCTCTTGTGATCGGTGTCGAAGGGGACAGCACGATGATCGACAATTCGCCATCCTGGTTGATGCTCGTGGCCCCCTTCGGCCTCGTTCTGTATCTCACGGTTCTTCTCGGCTTCCTCTGGCTTGCGGTCCGGGTCGTCCGACACGCCTGGTACTGGAGATCGGCGTCGCAGAAGGCGCTCGGTCGCACACCTCTCGACACGTCCGATCCGCACGCGTGATCATGGCCAACGGCCGGATCACCACGATCCCCTGAACTGCAGCGCCTCCGCGACGTGCTCGGCGTCGACCCGCTCCGCGCCGGCAAGATCCGCAATAGTGCGCGCCACACGCAGGATGCGATCGAAGGCACGGGCGGTGAGGCCGAGGCGCTCGGAGGCCTGGCGCAGCACGCGTTCACCCCTGGCGTCGAGCGCGCACGCGCGGCGAAGCGCGCGCGGCGCAAGCCTCGAATTCGCCGGCGCGCCCGCATCGCCGCTGCGAGCGAGCTGCCGTGCGCGGGCGGCTTCGACGCGCGCGCGAATCGCGAGCGTCCCCTCGCCGCTGCCGCCCGACGTCAGATCGTCCCCCGCGAGCGCGGCAACCTCCACCGTCAAATCGAGGCGATCACGGAGCGGGCCCGAGAGGCGGCCCGCGTATCGATCGATTTGCATCGGCGTACACCGGCACGCGCGTCGGGCATCTCCGAGATATCCGCACGGGCACGGGTTCATCGCGCCGACCAGGATGAACCGCGCCGGAAAGACGACCGTGCGCTGCGCGCGCGCGATGCGGACCAGGCCGTCTTCGAGCGGTTGCCGGAGGACTTCGAGCGTCCGCCGGCTGAACTCCGGCATCTCGTCGAGGAACAACACGCCGTGATGGGCGAGGCTGATTTCCCCCGGGCGCGGAATCGACCCGCCGCCTGCGAGCGCCACATCGGAGACGGTGTGGTGCGGCGCACGGAACGGCCGTGCGCGCATGAGGCCCACGCCCGCCGGCAGCAGGCCCGCAACGGAATGGATTGCCGTGACCTCCAACGCTTCATCGAACGAAAGCGGCGGAAGAATGCCGGCGGCGCGCCGGGCCATCATCGTCTTGCCCGATCCGGGAGGGCCGCACAGGAGCACGTTGTGCCCGCCCGCGGCAGCAATCTCGAGCGCCCGGCGCGCGCCCAGCTGTCCGCGAACGTCTGCGAAATCGCCGAGCAGAAGATCCGCGCTCTCGTCGTGGGATTCCGCCGCCAGCGTCGTCGGGTGCGGATCGTTGAGGGCGCCGACGGCTTCGGTCAGCCACTGAACCGGGTAGAAATCCAGGCCGCGTACGACGGCTGCCTCGCGGCTGTTCGCCGCCGGAAGTACGAGGCCGCGGAAGCTGCGCCGGCGCGCGGCGGCGGCGATGGGAAGCACGCCGCGCGCGGACTGGATCGCGCCGTCCAGCGACAGCTCGCCGAGGACGAGGACGTCGGCGCGGTCGCGGCGCGCGACGACCCCCGTTGCCGCCAGGATTCCGAGCGCGATTGGGAGATCGAACGACGACCCGCCCTTGCGCAGGTCGGCGGGCGCGAGGTTCACCGTGATTCGATGCGGCGGGAATGTGAAGCCGGAGTTCCTGATCGCGCTGCGGATGCGGTCCCGGCTCTCGCGCACGCTCGTATCCGGCAACCCCACCATCGTGAAGGCGGGCAGGCCGAACGAGACGTCTACTTCGACGTTGACCGGCGCGGCGTCGATGCCGAGCACCGCCGCCGAGCGCACGCACGCAAGCATCCGCCGCCGGGCAGTGCAAGAAGAGATGCCACGAGACCGGAAGGGAAATCAGCAAGAAAACGGCGCCGGGGTGTCGGCGCCGCAGCAGGGTGCGCAGAATCTGCGACGGCTCAGCGGGTGGCGGTCGCGAAAATCTTCAGCCGCGCGCCGGGCGCAATGGTGTTGGTCTGGAGACGGTTCCAGGTCTTGATCTTCGCGACGGTCGTGTCGAAGAGCTGGGCGATGCCCGACAGCGTGTCACCGCGTTTGACGCGGTAGGTGATCTGTGTGGCCTGTTTGGGCGTGGCTTCCGCGGGCGCGTCCGCCGACGTTGCCAGCGAGCGGGACGCGACGGACGCCGGCGGCGTGCGGCTCGTGCGCGCGGCGAGCAGCGCCGCGGGTGCACGCGGGATGATCAGGTCCTGGCCGGCGCGTACGGCCGACTTCACCCGGAGATTGTTCGCCTCCGCCAGCTCCGTCCGCGAGACGTGGAACTTGCGCGAGATCGTCAGCAGCGTATCGCCGCGTTTCACCGTGTACCACTTGAGCGCGGTGAATTCAGCGGGCGACGCCTCGGCAAGGCGCGCGGTGAGCCGGCCGGCCGTCCCCACGGGCACCTTCATCTCGTAGTCGGGATACCTGACGGGGGTCGTCCAGCGCCGCAGCTCCGGGTTGAGCGCCTGGATCTCGTCGACCGTTGTCCCCGCCCATTCCGCCACGCGGCGCAAATCAATCGCGCGGGGAATCGTGACCTTCTCGTACGCGACCGGTTCGGCCGTGGCCGCGTCGAACCCGTACTGGAGCGGGTTGCGCGCGATGATCATGGCCGCGAAGATCATCGGCACGTACTCGCGCGTTTCGCGCGGCAGATACTTGGGTCCCTTCGCCGCGATGTCCCAGAAGTCGTCCATGCCAGAACGTTTCATCGCGCGCTGCACGCGCCCGGGCCCGCCGTTGTAGGCCGCGAGCACCAGGTTCCAGTCGCCGTCGAACATGCGGCTGAGCGTCTTCAGGTACTCCGCCGCCGCCTGCGTGGCCTTCTCCGGATCAGAGCGTTCGTCGATGAACCAGTTCGTCTTCAGCCCGTGCTCCTGCGCAGTGGCTTTCATGAACTGCCAGGGGCCCTTCGCGCTCGCCTTGGAGAGCGCGTTGGTCTTGAACGAGCTTTCGATGATGGGGATGTACGCGAGATCGAGCGGCAGTCCTTCCGCGCGAAACACGCTCTGGATCATCGGAAGGTAGCGCGCGCCGCGCTGGAGGCTGTCCTGGATGTAGTCCCGAAGGCGCGTCTGGAAAATCTCGACGTACGAGAGCACTTTGGAGTGCTGCGGAATCGGGATGTCGTGCGATGTGCTTTCCAGGTCCGCGGCCACCGCGGCCTTCGTCGCGTTGTCGGGCGGCGGCGCCGGGAACGTCGTGGCGTTCTGCAGGAGCTCGTCTATGGCTGCCGGCTCGTACTTCTTCTCGGCGAACCCGTCCCCCTGGGCGAGCGCGGTGACCTCGAAGGCGCTGATCCGATCGGTCAGGCGATCGAAGTGCTCGCGCAATCGGGCGTCCGTCCGGGCGCCGTACGGTGATGAGAGCAGCACCTCGAGGGCCTCGTCGAACTCGGCGCGTGCCTTCTCGAGGTGGCCTGCTTTGAATTCGCGTTCGCCGGCATCGAAATGACGTTGGGAAGTGTCGATCAGCGAGGCAATCGGATCGACCGCTGCCGCCGGTGCTGCAGGCGCAGGTGCGGGGGTGGCTTGCCGGGCCGCCGGCTTTGGCGCGGACGCCTGGGCCTGGGGCTTCGGATTTCCGCCGCATGCGACGATCACCCCGCAGGCGACTGCGATAGCCGCCGACGACAACCACGTTCGCGTCATGTCTGGCGCTCCCTCGCGGACGTCCGGGCGATGCATGACACGCGCGTCGTGCAAGCCCGGTGCCCTGTTGAGGTCGCCCTCAGCCAACCGACAGGGCTGCCGGCAGCAGCGCCTGATAGAAGACGGGGAGGGCTCCCGAAGGTTGAGCATGCACCCGGTATGGGTGCCGAACCTCTTCCGAATGCTGGGGGCGACAGCATAGCATCCGGCAAACCGCTGGGTCAATGACCAGTACGGCCGCTTCAACCGCAACAAACGGAAGAGGTTACACCCGCCATGACGCTTCGACGAACAATCGGTGCTCCTCGCCGAGGTCGCGCGCGGCCGGTGTCACGATAGAGCGCTCGCCGATTACAATTTTGCGACCGTGCCGAATCGCCTGCCGAACGTCTTCTTCGCAGACGAACTCCGAAGGCTTTTCAGCCAGTGCGCCCTCGGGCTTGGCGGTCGGAGCCGCGCCATCAGGGGCTGAGGCACGCGCCGGTTGGACGGGCGTCGAAGGCACGTAGCCCCGCGATTCCAGGAACTCGTCGATGCGCCGTGCAAGGACGTCCGCGGCGATGCCGCCCGCC
>JAICSD010000184.1 GCA_025937075.1 Vicinamibacteria bacterium
ACGGCGCGTTGCGCCGCCGTGGGCATCTCGATGCCCAAGACGATCGCGGCGAGGCCGTCGGCCAGGCCATGGGCGATCACCAGCGCGACGTGATGGACGGTGAACGCCACGAACGCGACCAGGCCGAGGAAGTGGAAGCTTCGGGCCGCCTGCCGCCCGCCGAACAGACGCGGGAACCACGGAAAGCGTCCGGCCAACGCCGGCGCCATCGCGAGGCCCGTGAGAATCTGGAGCGGTGCGAGCACGAACACGAGCACGAAATACGTGAGCTGCTGAAGACCGTTGTAAGGATTCCCCGGAGGCGGGAGCTCCAGCCGCAGGTACGTGATGCCGGATTCCCACGCGTTGGCGAACACCGCCCATGATGTCGGAACGAGGCGGTGCCATTGGTCTCCGATCGCCAGCACGAGCAGATACGTCAGGCCGGTCACGACCCAGCCGAGCACGGCCGTGAAGTGCCAGAAGCGGCCCAAGCCGAGGTTGTCCTGACCGGGAAGCGCCACCCACGACGTGTAAGGCTGTTTCTCGTCCTCCGCGGTCCAGCGCTGGTTTCGGAACATCCGCTTGCTCGTGAATCGGATCCACTCGCTGCCCGGGCGGCAGTGATCGTTGAAGTAGAGCATCGGATGCCCGCCGAGGATTTCGATGCCGCTGCGAACCAGGAGCGTGAGAAAGACGATATTGAACGCGTGCGCAACACGAACGCCGAGTGGAAAGCCGAGCTCGAACAGCGGGGACGGCGGCATCACGCGGTCTCCGCGCGATCGGTCAGCCACCAGCGATCGAGCACGCCGGGGCGAACCCGGATGACGTACGCGGCCAGGAGGGGACCGTACACGAGACTATACGAGGCGATTCCATTCCAGAGTTGTGTTGCGAGGTCGAGCCGGCCGGTCAATGTCGGCGCGATCACCGGGAGGACCGCGAGGAAATCCACTTCCCAGACGGTGACGCCGAACAACACACCGTAGAGAAGGATCAGCCACGGCCGCGCGCTGAGCTGAAACGTGAGAGCCAGTGCTGCCAGAAAGGCCATTCCGAACACGACTGAGAGAAGCACATGGATCACGGTGCCGAGCATCATCGACGCGGCGACGGGAAATCCCGGCGACAGCGCGTCGGGACCGACCACGATGGCTGCGGCGAAATCGAACGGCAGCCAGGGGTCGTCACGCAGCGCGGCGCTGGCCAGAACTTCAATCAGTCCGAGTGCGAGCCCTGCGAGAACTCCCGCACGCGCGCCGTGCGCGGCCAACTCCCACGCGTCGCGGCGCTCGACTGGCAACCCCGCGTGCGGCGTCGCCCATGGTCGCTCGTCCTCGCTCCTCTGGAATGTTCCTCGCGGTTCGTTGACGCTCACGATTGTCAGGTCCTCGTCGTCTCGACAAGCGCCGCCACTCTTCAGGAATCGAGCTCTCCGAACGCAAACCCACTATAGACGGAGGGAAGAAACGGAGATGTACTCTACGGGACATCTACGGCGACCTGCCGCGGGGACCCCGATTGACGCTTCCTGGCGTCAGCGTGAAGCCACGGCGTCCGCGGCTGCGCGTGCCGGCGCGAGCTGCGCTTTGATGCCGTCGCTCAGTCCTCCAATGCCGCCGCCTGCGACAAGCCCGTCGCGGCGTCCGCGTCCTGATGCTCGTGCGGTGGCGCACCGACATGAGCGAGCGGCCTGCGCGCTGTCGAGCGCGGAGACGGGGGTGTCGGCCACGCCGATGCTCAGCGCCTCGCGAACCAGTTGGCTCGAATACCCCCGGCTTCCTCGGTGAATACCCGCTTCACTTCGGCGACCGTCGTCGGACGCGCGGTCACGACGACCATCTCCGCGAGTGACCCGACGGCCGCCGGTCCGCCCTTCGCGGCCACGCTACGGCCCTTCGATGTGCTCAGGGCCGTCCCGAGCAAAGTCGAGGGACGGCGTCCAAGCCTCACCCACGCCGCAGCCGACTGTGTCGGTACCCGTACACGAAGTACAAGACCAGCCCGAGCACGAGCCAGATGCCGAAGCGCTCCCACGCCTGATGCGGCAGCCCCCTCATGATGAAGATGCAGCCAGTCGCTGACAGGATTGTCACGGGCCACACGAACGGCACGCGGAACGGACGCGGGCGGTCGGGCTCCTTGTAGCGCAAGACGAGCACGCCCAAGCTGACGAGCATGAAGGCGAACAGCGTCCCGATGTTCGTCAAATCGTAGGTCTCACCCGCATCGCCGATCAGCGACCATGCGGCGACGAAGACGCCCGTCAGCAGCGTGGTCGTGGACGGAATCTTCGTGCGCGGATTCACGTGCGCCGCCCAGTGCGGGAGCAGCCCGTCGCGCGCCATCGCGAAGAAGATACGCGGCTGACCGTACTGGAAGACGAGCAGCACGGCGGACATCGAAACCGTCGCTCCGAGCGCGACGATGCCGCCGACGCGATTGAAGCCGGCGAGCTGCAGCGCGCGCGCCAGCGGATCCGCAACCGCAAGCTCCTTGTACGGCACCATCCCGGTGAGCACCGCGCCGACGATGACGTAGATCAGCGTGCAGATGGCGAGGCCGCCGAGAATCCCGATCGGCAGATTCCGCTGCGGGTCTTTCGTTTCTTCGGCCGCCGTCGAGATCGCGTCGAAGCCGATGTAGGCGAAGAACACGATCGCGGCGCCCTGATGAATCCCGGTGAAGCCGTTCGGGGCGAACGGATGGTAGTTCTCCGGATGGAGGTGCGTGGCGCCCACCGCAACGAAGAGCCCGAGCGCCGCGAGCTTGATGACCACCATGATGTTGTTGGCCGTCGAGCTCTCTTTCGCGCCCTGGAGCAGCAGCCACGTGATCGCCATCACGATCGCGAACGCGGGCACGTGGACGACGATGGGAATCGGGCCGAGATGCGGCGCCGTCTGCAGCAGCCCGTGAACCGCAGGATCGGCGCTGAGAAGCGCGGTGCGATAGCCGGTCGTCAGCCACACCGGCAGCGAGATGCCGAGTCCCCTGATGAGCGTGTTGAAGTAATCGCCCCAGGAGATCGCGACGGCAACGTTGCCGACCGCGTACTCGAGGATGAGATCCCAGCCGATGATCCATGCGACGAACTCGCCGAGCGTCGCGTACGAGTACGCGTACGCGCTTCCCGCCTGCGGGATCATCGCCGCAAGCTCCGCGTAACAGAGTCCGGCGAGCGCGCAGGCGACGCCGAGCAGCACGAACGACAGCACGAGCGCGGGACCTGCGCCCTGACGAATCACCTCGCCGTGCGGTCCGATCTGTCCTGCGGCCGCCGTCCCGATCGCCCCGAAGATGCCGGCGCCGATGACCGCGCCGATCGCGAGCATGACGAGATCGCCCGCACCCAGCACGCGCTCGAGCGAGCGATCGCCGTCCGCGAGCAGCTCCGCGATCGGCTTGCGGCGAAACAGTTGCTGCATGTGTGGACAGGAGTATAGGGTGTGATGGCGCCGCCGGCTAGGCAACGGGGAGAACGCCGCGCAGGTTCACGTTCAGTCGGTACACCGTTTCGGCGGACGCGACCGCGAGGCCGCCGTGCGGATCGAACGCCACGCCAATCAGCTCTCCGCCAGCGAGCACGAGGTCGGGATCATCCGGCGCATCGAGCCGCACGCGATACAGTCCGCTGCTGCCGGCAAGCGCGTCGACGACGTACAGGTGGCCGGCGGCGTCGAATACGAGCCCCTGCGGACGACCGAATCCGCCGCAGCAGATCGACACGCCGCCGTGCGGATCGATGCGGTACACCGAATCGTGCGTCGCGAGCGTCGGCGCGGCGACATAGAGGCAGTCGTCTGGGCCGTACGCGAGGTGGAATGCCGCCACGCTCGGCGGCAGCGTCGCGAACGCGCGGCCGCGGCCGTCCTTTTCGATCCGCAGCACCGTCCCGGATCGATCGCCGACGAACAGCGTGCCGTCTGACCCAAAGGCCAATCCGCACGCCACACCCAGATCGCTCGCAAACAGCGTCGCCTGGCCATCGGGCTCCACGCGATACACGCTGCCGTCGAAGCGGCTGGACACGTACAGCCGGCCGTCCGCATCGAACGCGAGCGAGGTCGGATTCGGCACGCCCGTCACAAACGGTTCGCGTGTCCCATCGGGGCGCACGACGAAGATCGAAACGGGGACCTGCTGGCCGCGCGATCCGCTGAACGTGACGTAGAGGTTTCCCAGACGGTCGAACGCAGGGCTGTCGACCTGATGGACGCCGGTGACGAACGGCACGCCGATGTCGATGTACGCCGTCTCGCCAGGCAGCTCGTCGACGCGAATGGCGGTGGACCCGCCATCGAGGCCGGAAGGAATGATGAGGGTCAGAGCCGTCGGCGACGCCTGCGCGAGCCGCGCGGCCTGCGGCCCGATCCGGACGGTCGGGAGATTGGGATCGACGGGAAAGCCGGTCCCTTCGACGAGGACGCGCCCTCGCTCGATTCCCCACAGCGGACGGACGGCCGTAATGCGGCCGGGGCTGAGGAACGCGGACATGTAGACGACCGTCGGCCCCGATCCGTGCGTCAGCTCTCGTCGAGCTCCACGTTCCAGTAGAAGTAATCGCGCCAGGTCTCCGGCGCGTTGCGAAGGCCAATCGTAATCCGGATCGCGGGCGCCTTGTCGGGCCGCCGCGGCGTGCGAATGAGGTGCATGCGCGCCTGGTCGGGCGTCCGGCCCCCCTTGCGGCGGTTGCAGGGGATGCAGCAGGTGACGATGTTTTCCCAGTCCTTTCGGCCGCCCTGGGCGACCGGCACCACATGATCGAAGGTGAGGTCCTCCTTCGGGAGCTTCTCCCCGCAGTACTGACAGGAGTAATCGTCGCGCGCGTAGATGTTCGCCCGCGAAAACGGCACGTAATCAATCTGCCGCTTGATTTTGATGTAGCGAAGCAGTCGAATGACGGACGGCAGTTTGAAGCTGAAGGAGACCGACCGGACCTCCCGGTGGTCGTACGTGGAGATAACCTCGACCTTCCCCTGGCACCAGAGCGTCACAGCCTTCTGCCAGTGGACGACCTTCAGCGGCTCGTACGTGGCGTTGAGCAGGAGCGTTTGCTCCATAAGCCTGAGTCATTGTGCCCGAGAGTGTCCCGAAGTGTCAAGGATCCGGTGTCGTAACAGGCATGTTTCCAGCAGTTTAGGCGGTTCCGTGTCACGAGGGCTGCCGGCCGTGCCGATAGGCACTCGCATGGTGCCGCTCCGGGTCGCTGTCCTGTTGCTGCTCACCGCCGCACTCGCAGGTTGCGCATCCACCGGGGCCACGCCCGCCCCCTTTCCGCGCCCGGGCGTCTCCGGGCGCGCCCCGGCGCCAGCCGCTCCCGACGCGCCAGGCGCCGTCGGTACGTCCGGCTATGTCGTCACGGGAACAGCACTTGGCCTGCGCGGAACGCGCTATCGCGACGGAGGCGGCGACCCCTCCGGATTCGATTGCAGCGGATTCGTCTGGTACGTCTTCGGCCAGCACGGCATCGCGCTGCCGCGGACCGTCAGCGAACAGTATCAGGCGGGAATCGCGGTTTCGGTCGATCGCCTGGAACCAGGCGACCTCGTGTTCTTCTCGACCGTCAAGCCCGGCGCGTCTCACGTCGGCATCGCGCTTGGCGGCGACGAGTTCGTCCACGCGCCGAGCGGACACGGTGAGGTCCGGGTCGAGCGTCTCAGCTCGTCCTATTGGTCTTCGCGCGTCGTCGGCGCGCGGCGGGTTCTTCAAGGGACGCGGCCCTGAAAGGACGGGGGCCGCCATTCAGGCGGCTCTGTGCTGACCCTTCCGCGTCAGCCGCCGCGCGCTGCTGTCCGTGAACTGGCGGATGTGCAGGTCGTCCTCGGTGTACAGCGACGGCTGCGACAGCGGTTTCAATGGCTCGAGCTTGATGGCCGTATCAACGGGCAGCGTCGTGCAGACTTCCATGTAGCGCTGCGGGAACGACGGAAAATTCCTGAACGTCGTCGCAACCACGCCGCCGAAGCGTCCCTCGAGCGCCGCGAAATCCCACTGGAGAAATTCGACGATCGCGGGGTTTGGATTCGAGGAGAGGTACGACTTCACGATCGCGGCGACTTCACGGTAGAAGTCGGGGCCGTGCAGGCGCGACCGCGATCCGGTGGCGTTCGCGACCTGGCGGATCCCCGTCGCCTCCGGATCGATGTGATAGAGCTCGTGGACGATCGTGTCGAGCTTCGCGACCCACGGGTCGACGTCCCCGTACAGCTCGCGCTTCCATGAACGCCCGAGCGACTGCTCGCAGAAGCGCGGCAGCACGAACGAGATCAGGTACTTGATCTGCGTCGTCCCGACGCGCACGACCGGTGTTTTCGTGACGAACCATTCGGATCGGCGCGTCAGTTCCCCCGTCTTACGGTCGCGCCAGAAGTAGTAGCCGGGCTCGCTCTCGGGCAGCGTCAGGCAGTGGCAGGTGGCGAAGGCGCCCTCGGCGTCGGTGCGGCCGAAGCGGCCGAACACGAGCACTTCCTTCAGATCGATGAACGACAGCTCGCGTGTTCGGGAGACAACGTCCTGCATCAGCAGCGCGATGCGCTCTGTGTAATTGATCATGGACACACACCGGATCGGAGCGAGGCTCCGCCGGGTCCCGTTCAGACGTGCCGCTTGTCGCTTGGGAGCAGAGGACGATGGCGAATATACGGATATGCGCCGAGTGGTGTCAAGGTGATCCGTTTATCTTCCGGGGCCTTTTTCGGCGGGAAGTGCGACGCCGGGGAGCTGGTCAGGTGCAGTCGCCGGAGTGGCACGAAGCTCCGGTACCGGCGTCATTCCGGCCGGAAGAACGGCAGGTTCGGCGACGACAGGCGGCGGGGTGACGGCGCCCATCCGGCGCAGAACCATCTGCTGGCGGAAGCGCAACCGCGCGCTGGGATGTGCAGGATCGAGAAGATGCGGGTTGGCGATGGCAGCGGCGAGAAGAGCGGACTCGGGCGCCGTCAGATCGGAGGCGGATTTGCGGAAATAACGGCGCGCGGCGGCCTCCGCGCCCCAAATGCCATCGCCCCATTCGATTACGTTCAGATAGAGCTCGAGGATTCGCTGCTTCGACAGCTCCGCCTCGAGCCGGCGCGCGATGAACAGCTCGCGCACCTTGCGCAGCGGATTCTTGTTTGGAGACAGGTACAGGTTCTTCGCGAGCTGCTGCGTAATCGTGCTCGCGCCGCGCACGAACTCGCCGCGCTCCCAGTTCACCTCCATCGACTCGCGAAGCTGTTCGTAATCGATCCCTTCGTGCTTCCAGAACGCGCTGTCTTCCGCCACGAGGACGGCGCGCTTCAGGTTCGACGAGAGGCGCGCGTATGGCATCCAGCGCTGGTCGCGGCGCACCACTTCCCCGCGCTGGTGCGCCTCGCGCGCGCGCAGTTCCATGAACGCGGTCGTGTGCGGGTTCGACGTGCGCAGCGTGCGCACATCCGGGAGAGTCAGGTAGATGTAGGCGGCAGTTCCGAACCCGATTGCGAGGAGGATGATGAACCCACGCGCCAGCAAGCGCATGCGCGACGATTATACGCTCATTGTCAGCCCTCGACGACGATCTTGACGCGATCGCCCGGACGCGGCGCCTGCGAAGGATCGTGGTCGTTCATGATCGCGATCGTCGATGCCTTGATGGCGGGATCGGGAGAGCGTCGCGCGAGGGACGCCCACGTATCTCCCTCGCGGGCGGTATAGAGCTCGACGCGGCTCGGACGGATCCTTTCCGCCTCCGCGGGCGTCAGCGCGCGGAACGATCGAATCGTCTGTTCGAACGCGCCCCCAGCGCTGCGGAAATCGTTGGCAGGCGCAAGGCCGGCAAGCACATACACCTGATTGTCGTACGCGATGTGGGCCGCCAGCGTGTCGACGACCCCGAGACCCTGCATACTGCCCTGATACGTCCCCACGTACGCGTTGAGGCCGTTCACGGTGACCGGCTGCCCTGAGAGCTGCTGCCATCCCGCGTTCGCCATCGACGACTGCGCGATCTGCTGGACGGATCCACGCGGCTGCTGCACGAGCTCCAGCAGCATGTACCGCTCCGCTTCAGGTGCCTTCGCCAGCACTTGCTGCTTGCTGTTCTGAATGTCCCATCCTTGCGGAAACGTGATTGCGAGCCGCAGATCGCGGTGGAGAAACGTATTGCCGCGGACGAGGCCTTCGCTGGGTTCGTCTCCGTAGATCACGCCGTCGATGTGCTGGAGGTACTCGGGCCGATTGACGACGAGCGTTCCCGCGCCCGCCGATGCCTGGCGAACGGCCGCGTCGATCTTCTGCACGCGGTCCTCCGCCGCGGGATGCGTCGAGAGCCAGTTCGGCACGCCTTTGCTGCTG
>JAICSD010000526.1 GCA_025937075.1 Vicinamibacteria bacterium
CGTCCACGTGCACATCCCCGAAGGCGCGATCCCGAAGGACGGCCCGTCCGCCGGCATCACGCTCGCGACCGCGCTCGTGTCCGCGCTGGGCCACACGGCCGTCCGCAAGGACGTCGCGATGACGGGCGAGATTACGCTGCGCGGCAAGGTGCTGCCGATTGGCGGCGTGAAGGAGAAGGTCCTCGCGGCGCACCGCTCCGGCCTGAAGACGATCATCGTCCCGAAGGACAACGAGAAGGACCTCGCCGACATCCCGAAGAACGTGCTCGACTCCCTGAACGTCTACATGGTCGAGTCGATGGACGAAGTGCTGCGCATCGCGCTGACCGAGCCGGCCGGAGGCATCGCCACGCCGGTCGACACGGCGGTCTCGGGTGATCAGGCCACAATCTCGCACTAGTCGATGCCGAATGGCGAATGCTGAACGCATGTGTTTCGGCAGTCGGCATTCGTCGTCGAGATGAAGCTCGTTGGGGCACGATTCGTCACCAGCGCCGCGGACGCGAAGGGGATTCCCGCCGACGGCGTTCCGCACATCGCGCTGGTCGGACGATCGAACGTCGGCAAGTCGACGCTGATCAACGCGCTCTCGCGCAGCCGGATCGCGCGGACGAGCGCGGCGCCGGGCAAGACACGCCTGGCCAACCTCTATCGGCTCTCGGTCGACGGAGGCGCCGGCGGACCCGGGCGCTGGAGCGTCAACCTCGTGGATCTGCCCGGCTACGGTTATGCACGCGGCGGAGCTGAGTCCGTCGCGGAACTGCGCGAGATCGCGGAAGCGTACTTCGCGTCGGCGCAGGCCGCGCAACTGTCGGCGCAGGCCGCGCAACTCAAGTTGCGCGCTACGAGGGAACGCGCAACCGTAGCGCGGGACTTCAGTCCCGCGGATCACGGGCACCATCGCATCGCTGGCGTGCTCCACCTCGTGGACGCGCGTCACCCGGCGCTGGACGCTGACGCCGACGCGGCGCGGTGGCTCGAGACGCTCGGCGTCGCCCGTGTACTCGTCGCCACCAAAGTCGACAAGCTTTCACGCGCGGAACGCGTGAAGAACCTGAAGGAACTCGAACGGAAACTCGGAATGGCCGCCCTGCCGATCTCGGCAGCGCGCGGCGAAGGACTGGACGATCTGTGGACACTGATAGCAAGACTGACCAGGCAGTAGTTGCGGCGCCCGCCGCTCCCGCCCAGGCACATCACCCGCCCGCCAACGCCCCAACGAACACCGTCGACCTCGCGACGCTCAAGGAGATGAGCGTTTCCGAGCTGACGAAGGTCGCCAAGTCGCTGGACGTGCCGGGCGCGACCGGGATGCGCAAGCAGGAGCTCATCTTCGAGATCCTGCGATCGCGCGCGGAGAAGAGCGGCAATCTGTTCTCGGAGGGCGTGCTCGAGACGCTGCCGGACGGCTTCGGCTTCCTCCGGGCCCCGAACTACAACTACCTGCCCGGCCCCGACGACATCTACGTCTCGCCGTCGCAGATCAGGAAGTTCGATCTCCACACCGGCGACACGGTGAGCGGGCAGATCCGCCAGCCGAAGGACGGCGAGCGGTACTTCGCGCTCATCAAGGTCGAGGCGGTGAACTTCGAGCCGCCGGATCGCACGCGCGAGAAGATCTTCTTCGAGAACCTGACGCCGCTCTACCCGCAGCAGCGCCTGAAGCTCGAAGCCGCGTCCGACAATCTGTCCGCGCGCGTCATGGACCTGATGGTCCCGATCGGCAAGGGGCAGCGCGGCCTGATCGTCGCGCCGCCGCGCACCGGCAAGACGATGCTGCTGCAGAACATCGCGAACAGCATCACGACGAACCATCCCGAGGTGTACCTGATCGTGCTGCTCATCGACGAGCGGCCGGAAGAAGTCACCGACATGCAGCGTTCGGTGAAAGGCGAGGTCATCTCGTCGACGTTCGACGAGCCCGCGCAGCGGCACGTGCAGGTTGCCGAGATGGTGATCGAGAAGGCCAAGCGCCTCGTCGAGCACAAGAAGGACGTCGTGATCCTGCTCGACTCCATCACGCGCCTGGCCCGCGCCTACAACGCGATCGTGCCGCCCTCCGGCAAGGTCCTGTCGGGCGGCGTCGACAGCAACGCGCTGCAGCGGCCAAAGCGGTTCTTCGGCGCGGCGCGCAACATCGAGGAAGGCGGCTC
>JAICSD010000238.1 GCA_025937075.1 Vicinamibacteria bacterium
CCGACGTAGTAGCCGTCGACATACACCTCGGCCTGTTTCGGCGTGACCTGGATCCGCGCGGAGGCGAACCGCGGTCCGTACCAGTAGGCGGCCGGGTACGGATAGAACGGGTACGCCGGATAGAAGGGATAAGTCGGATACCAGCCCCAGTAGAACGGGGCGTAGAAGTACGGCTGATAGTAGTATCCGCCGCCTACCACCACTGCGGCGTGCGCATGGACGTGCTGCGCCTCCGCCTTCGCCGGCCGCACTGTCAGGAACGCGAGGCCAACGCACAACGCAGACATCAGATGCTTGGAGCTCACGAGACCTCCGGGGCAGGGCGGCTCTGACAAGCAACGCAAGTGCCGGACCACCTGCGCGTGGTGCGTTGCGCGCCGGCCCGCGACATCTCGCGGCTCGAATTAGCCCGGGTGTCTGACGCCGGACTTGATCACAAGAGTCCAGGAGACCAGGAGTAAACAAATTGAGTCCTCCTGATCTCCTGGTCTCCGGTGATCCCAGGCACCCGTCCTCCGGCACAGACACGCCATGTGCTCGCCAGAGGACGAGGTGTGTCGGGGCGGATGGCGTGGGGATGTCGGGAGGGTGACAAATCGGTGGCGCCCATTTCTTTGCCACACAGGCGGCGTCAAATCTATTAAGCTAGTCCGCATGGGCCGTCATTCCGCATCGAGTTGGTCACCGCGACTCCTCCCGATCGGCGGCTGCACGATACGCGGGTGACGGCCCGCTGATTCTGTCCCCCACTCTGAGGTTCCTGAGTGCCGCGGGTTCCAGGCTCCTTCCGTCTCCTTTTTCGATACTGCTCGTCTGCGGGGATCCTCTTCATGCTCGTCGCGTTCGCGGATGTATCCGCGCAACGCGGCGCGCCCGCGTCTGAGGCGCCGGCCGATGCCGTTCAGAACGCCGTACACGTCGATGTCTCGGTCACGGACGCGCGCGGCAAGCCGATCACGGGACTCACGGTGAAGGACTTCGTCCTGAAGGACGAAGGGGTGGTGCAGAAGATCGATGCCGCTGAGGCGCGGAAGCGGCTGCCGCGCCGGCTCGCGCTGCTGCTCGATGAATTCCACGTGGGCGAGCAGTACGCGGCGCGGGTTCGTGAAGCGCTCGCGACGTTCGTCGACCGCCTGGGACCCGACGACATGGTGGTCGTGCTGAAGCCGCTCGATTCGCTGCGGACGATCACGCTGACGAGCGATCGCGACGAGATCCACGCCGCGATCGCAAGCTTCGACGGGCGCGCCGGCAACTACACGCCGCGCACGCCGCTCGAGGAGCAGACGGTCGGGCGCGCACCGGCGCTCGCGGATCGCGCGCGGGCGCAGATCGTCCTCTCCGCGATTCGCGCGCTCGCGCCACGCGTCGGGACGGCTGCGGGGCGGCCCGCGATCATCCTCGTCAGCGAAGGATTTCCCGAACACGAACGCACGTTCGCGGTCCGGGCGCTGCCGGACGCCGGCATGGTCGAACGGTTCGCGAATCGCTACGACGTGCCCGTCTACGCGCTCGATCCGCGCGAGGCCTCGTCGGATGCACCCGACGAGGACGCCGGCGCGATGCTGCGCCGGCTCGCCCGGCAGACGGGCGGCCTGGCGTTCGAAGGCGGCGATCTTGGCGAGGCGCTGACGCAGATCGCGCGTGAGCTCGACGCGGGCTACACGCTCTCGTACCGGCCCTCGCAGGGGCCAGACGGCACGTTCCACACGCTCGACGTGCAGGTGCTCCGGCGCAACGTGCAGGTCAGGGCGCGCAACGGCTACGTCTCGCCGCCATCGGCGGAGATGCGCCGTGCGATGCGTGCGGCGCTCACCACGGACACCGCGCTGCCGCGGCCGCTCCGCCAGAGTCCATTGATCAATGTGTGGTCAGGCGTCATGCGCGCATCCGAGAACCGCGGACGGGTGGTGGTCACGTGGGAGCCCGGGCGCAGCCTGGGCGGCACCATGAAGTCGAACGCGGTGACGGTGGCCCTGAAGGCCACGACGAAAGATGGCGGGCTCCTGTTCGAGGGTGTACTCGCCCCCGTTCGCGGCGCGCTGGCCAGCGCCGGCGTGCCTTCCGATCGTGCGGAGTTCGATGCGCCGGCCGGACGCGTGCAGCTCGATCTGACGATCCTCGGCGAGCGCGGCGAGCAGCTCGATATCGACGCGCGCGATCTGGATGTCCCGGCGGTCAGCAGTCCGCGCACGCTGCTGCTGCCGCCGGTGCTGCTGTCGACGCGCTCCGCGCGCGAGTTCCGCGAGGTCAGCGCCGACGAGAACGCCGTCCCTGGACCCTCGCGGGAATTCAGCCGCACGGAGCGGCTTCTCGTCCGCGTGCCGGCGTTCGGGCCCGGCTCCGCGACCCCGCGCGTCACCGCGCGGCTCCTCAACCGCAGCGGTCAAGTCGTCCGCGAACTGGAGCCGCTCGCCGGCATGAGCGGCGGCGTGACGCAGTTCGATCTGCCGCTCGCACCGCTCGCGCCCGGTGACTACTTCCTGCAGGTGACCGCGACCGCCGAGGCGGGGACGGCGGAGGAGCGTGTGAGCCTCCGCATCACGGGATAGCGCCCAGGCTTACAGGAGATCAGGAGACCAGGAGGAGAATCACAAGAGTCCAGGAGACCAGGAGGAGAATCACAAGAGTCCAGGAGACCAGGAGAAGAATCACAAGAGTCCAGGAGACCAGGAGAAGAATCACAAGAGTCCAGGAGACCAGGAGAAGAATCACAAGAGCCCAGGGGGACCAGGAGAAACTATCGTAATTCTCCTGATCTCCTGACCTCCTGTAATCTCTCTCCTGATCTCCTGACCTCCTGTAATCTCTCTCCTGATCTCCTGACCTCCTGTAATCTCTCTCCTGATCTCCTGACCTCCTGTGATCCCCACCGGGATTCGATCCATTGAATCAATGGACTTCACCGAATTGAATCTCGCGCCTGACGCTCGTCACCGACGGCACGTCATTCGTCACTGACGTTGTCACTCGTCAAGCGCCGACGATCCTCATCACCCTGACCGGCCCGTTCGCCCCGAACGGCGATTGGACTCCCTTTTCCGTCATTCGTCACGGAGCGCCGGCGCGCCGATTGCTCAGCGCGTGCCCGACGCTGCCCTCGTGTGTGCGGGCGGCGCAGATGACGCCTTCTCCAAGAGGAGCCTCACCATGACGAGGTATTCGAGACCGCTGGCGTTCGCGCTCGCGGCCGTCTTCAGCGCGAGCATCGTGCCGGCGGCGCGCGCGCAGCAGACGACCGGCAATCTCGGCGGTCGGATCGTGGACCAGCAGAATTCCGCCGTGCCCGGCGCAACCGTGACGGCCACGAACGGTGAGACCGGCTTCACCCGATCGGCAGTGTCCGACTCGGAGGGACTCTATCGGCTCTCGGCGCTCCCCATCGGCACCTACGATCTCGACGTCGTGCTCCAGGGATTCACGACGCTCCAGCGCAAGGGGATCATCGTGAACGTCGGACAGACGCTCGACGTCGACTTCACGCTGCAGGTGGCGCAGGTCGCCGAGAGCGTGAACGTGACGGGCGCGTCTCCGCTCGTCGAGGTCTCATCGTCGTCGGTCGGCGGCGTTGTCGACGTCCAGCACATCGAGAGCCTGCCGCTCAACGGACGCCAGTTCGCCAACCTGGCGATGACCATCCCCGGCGTCGGCCTCGGGTTCCACAGCGACCCGACGAAGAGCACGCAGTTCTCGCCGCAGATCGCTGGCGGGAACGGCCGCAACGTCAACTATCAGATCGACGGCGGCGACAACAACGACGACACGGTCGGCGGACTGCTGCAGCTCTTCCCGCTCGAGGCGATCCAGGAATTCAACTTCCAGACCGCGCGCTACAAGGCGGAGTACGGAAGAAGCAACGGCGGCGTCATGAACATCGTGACGAAGAGCGGCACGAACCAGTACCAGGGAAGCTGGTTCTCTCTCTTCCGCGACAAGTCGATGAACGCCCGCACGGAGACGGAAACGCTCACGGACGTTCCGAAGCAGGACTATCGCCGCTGGCAGTATGGCGGGTCGTTCGGCGGACCGATCGTGAGGAATCGCGCCCACTTCTTTGCCGCCGCGGAGCGCTCGCAGCTCGACACGAGCCAGTCGGTGAACACGTCCGGCCTCTTCCCCGATCAGGACGGCGTGTTCACGACGCCCATTCGCGAGAACCTGCTGACCGCGAAGGGAACGGCGAGCGTCGGCGCGGCGCAGTACCTGACGGTGCGGTACGGACGGAACACGAACTCGCAGCCGTACGGCGCAGGGCCGCAGGCGCTCGTCAGCAACTGGGGCGTCAGCGCCAACACGTTCAACTCCGTCAACGTGAATCACAACTGGGTGCTCGGCGGCACGCGCCTGAACGAGTTCATCTTTCAGTACGCCGACTTCGCCAACGCAATCACGGCGAACAGCCTCGACCCCTACCAGATATTCCCGAACGGCGTGACGATAGGACAGAACCCCAACACGCCGCAGCAGACGCAGCAGCGAAAGTGGCAGTTCCGCGACGATTTCTCGTGGCACGCGGCGGGCATGGGCGGCCTCGGCCACGACTTCAAGGTCGGCGCGAACTTCATCAACGAGCCGCGCCTGTTCATCACGTTCAACACCGGCACCGGCGGCTACGCGTATCAGCATCTGGACAACACGCTCGACGGGCCGATCTCGCAGGTGACGCTGCAGGGCGGGTCGGCTGAAGCGAACATCCCGACGAAACAGTTCGCCACGTACTTCCAGGACGATTGGCGCGTCACGCCGAAACTGACGCTCAACCTCGGGCTGCGATACGACCTGAACACAGGATTCGCCATCGACCAGACGCTGGATCCGAACTACGCGATGCTCGCGGACGCGGGCAGCCGCGGGCTGCTCGTGGGGCTTCCGGGATTCGAGGACTTCGGGAAGACGCCGCGGGAGGACTACGATAACATCCAGCCCCGCGTCGGGTTCGCGTATGACCTGCGCGGCGACGGGCGTGACGTGTTGCGCGCCGGCTATGGCCGCTACTTCGATTTCGGGTATACGAACTCGAACATCCTGTTTGCCGCCATCAACGCGACGGGGATCGGCGCGGGCACGGTGTTCGAAGTCAACAACGCCAGCGGCATCCGCAACCCGGACGGGAGCTTCTTCAAGGTAGCCGACCCGATCGCCAACATCGCGCCGCTGAACGAGGCCGGTGGCGCGCTGCCCCTGAACCGGCATGTCGCTTCGCCGCGCATCAAGCAGCCGTACACCGACCAGGTCTCGGCCGGCTGGTCGCACCAGCTCGATGCCGCGACGGTGCTCGACGTCGACTACGTGCACGTCGACGGGAGCGACATCGGTTGGCGGCCCCGCCTGAACGCGCGGCATCCCGGCGAAGCCCTCCGTCCACTCGCGCAGCTCGGGATCGTCCCCAGCCCGGAGGACATCGCGATCGCCATCAGCCGCGGCGAAAGCCGGCATGACGGCATCAGCTTCGGGCTGCGCCGCCGTATGGATCACGGCCTGCAGTTGTCGGCGTGGTACTCGCTGTCGCGATCGCTCAGCACCACGGGCAACAGCGGCGACGAGCTGGATCTCATCAACATCCAGAACTCGGCGGATCCGTTCAATGACGTGCAGCTCGGGCCGTCACGACGATCCGACGCACGGCACCGGATCACGATCAGCGCGATCGCCAATCTGCCGGGCGGCTTCCAGGTCTCGCCCATCTGGCGCTACCACTCCGGCTTCCCGGTCAACGTCATCGAGGGCGTCGATCTGAACAACGACGGCGTGAACAACGACATCCCGGCCAGCGCCTATGCGTTCGACGGCATCGGCAAGGCGCCGAAGGACATCGGCGAGTGCAAGACGATCAACTGCGGGCGCGGCGCGTCGTTCTCACAATTGAACCTGCGCGTCACGAAGGGGTTCACGCTGGCGGGGCACCTGCGCGCCGAAGCGATCGGCGAGGTGTTCAACCTGTTCAACGCGAAAAACCCGTCCGGCTTCGGTCCGACCACGCAGTTCCGCGACCCGCGGCTGCTGATCAACGCGGACAACTCCACGTCGCCGAATCCGATCTTCCTGCAGCCGTCGACCTACGCGGGCGACTTCCAGGAGCCCGAGCAGCGCGTCGGCCAGATTGGGTTCCGGATTACGTTCTGACTCCGCTGACTGCGGGGCGCACCTTCGCGGGCGCCCCGCCAGCTCGCGCATCTAAAGATGCGCGCTACGAATCACCGCATTCGGCATTCGGCATTCGGCATTCGACATTGACAGGCTGCGTTCCTCAGCAGCCTGTCAGAACGCCCACTCCGCGCCAATCAGCGGGCTCAACCTGTCCGTCAAGCCGTGGTCGCTGAGCGGAAACGCCAGGTTGAAGTTGACCAGCAGCCGCGGCGCGAGATTCGCCTTCACGCCGACCGCGCCGTGCGTCGCCCAGTACGACGCGCTGTCGAAGCGCAGATCGGGGAGGACCGCCGACCCTGCCGGACCCGTGGCGAGGAAGTCGTACGTCGACAGGCGCGGTGAGTTGAGAATCCTCAGCGCGAGCACGTCGAAGACGAGGCTGAGGCGTGGATTCAGCGACACGTCTGTTCCGCCGGCCAGCCCAATCTGATCCGGAAGCTCTCCTTTGACACGGGCACGCACGTCGCCAGCGAGCAGGCTCTTGCCGTTCCACTGATACGAGACGTTCAGGTGCGGCGCGACGCTCTTGAACGACGTCGAAAATGCCACGAACGGCCGCAGCCCTGGCGCGCCCGCACCCAGCAGGTTCTCCTCGTCGCCCGTCGGCAGGCGCGCGTCGAGGCCGATGGCGAGCGACCGCGGCCCTTCGCGCATCATCGTGCCTTTCGCGCGCAGGAGGACGTCGCCCACGCCGGACGCCGTCCCGGACGAGAAGAACTGCCGTGAGCTGCCGCGTCCCTCCAGCGCGTTCTCGTCGTGAAAATAGTGAACCGCCGTGTTCGCACCCGTGCCGACACGCTGGATCGTCGCGTTGGAAAGCAGCGAGAGCTGCGTTCGGACAACGGGCAGCGCGATCGAGACGTCGAGC
>JAICSD010000273.1 GCA_025937075.1 Vicinamibacteria bacterium
CGAACGCCAGCCACGCAATTGCGCCGCCGAGCAGGCCCCCGACGATGCTGAGAAACGCCGCCTCGACGAGGACGGAGAAGACCACGGGAACGCTGCCGAATCCGAGCGCACGCAGCGTCGCGATTTCACGCGTCCGGCTCGCCACCGCGCTGTACATCGTGTTGACGGCGCCGAACACCGCACCAACCCCCATCAGAATCGCGATGATCCCGCCGATTGTCCGGATGATCCCCTGCAGTGTCTGGGTCTGCGAGGCGTAGTAGTCCTGCGCGCGCATCGGCGTGACGGAAAGCTGCGGGTTCGTGGTCAACGAATCCTTCAACTGCTGGAAATCGCCGGGCGAGGCGAGCCGCGCGTAGACGGACTGGTAGCTGTTCCCGCGCCGGTACGCCGGCTGCAGCACCTTCACGTCGCACCACAGCTCCGACTCCGAAACGGATCCTTCGTCCGCGAAGATGCCCACGAGCTTCCAGGTGCTCTCCCCCCACTTCAGCGTCGTCCCGACGTTGAGGCCGACGAACTGTCTGGCCGCCGCGCGGCCCGCGATCAGCTCGTTCTGCCCGAACTCGAAGTAGCGTCCCTCCACGATCTTGACGTTCTGGTGCACCTTGAAGGCTTCGGGCGTGACACCCCTCAGCGGCACGTTCGCGGCGCTGCCAGATCGCTTCAGCGGGTGATCGACGGCGACGAACAGCTCCGGCGAAGTGATCGGCGTGCCGGAGCTGTCGTGTGCGATACCGGGCGCATCCTGGATGACGCGGACGGCGTCTCCGGCGAGGCCGCTCGTCATCTCCGTGTCGCTGCCGGCGCGGAGGATCAGCACGGTATCCGGATCGCCCGACGACTCCATCGTTGCCTTGACGCCCTCCGCGATCGAGAGGACGGCGACGAAGACTAGGACGACGCCAGCGATGCCGATGACGGCAACCGCCGAGGAGCCGAAGCGCTCCTTGATGGACCTCAGCGTGACGCCGGTGACGGCAATGGTCTGCGAGAGCATCAGTTTCTCCTCAGGGCGTCGACGATGCGCAGGCGTCCGGCCTGCCAGGCGGGCAGGGCCCCTGCCGCAAGCCCGAGCGCGACGACGAGCAGGCCGCCCAGCACCATGTCCTTCGGCGGGAAGAAGAACACCGGGAGGAGACCACCGGTCGGATCGCCGACCGCGGTGATGATGCTGTACGAGACGATCAGCCCCAGCGCGCCCCCGACGATCGCGATCAGGAGCGATTCGAGCAACACCATGCGCAGGATCCGGCCGTCGCCGAAACCGAGCGTCTTGAGCACCGCGAGCTCATTGGTCCGCTCGCGGATCGCCTGCGCCATGGTGTTGCCCGCGACGAGGAGGATCGTGAACAGCGCCATCGCGACGATCCACATCATGATCTTGCCGATGTCGCCGACCTGCTTCGCCCAGTCGGACACGAACGCCTTCTCCGTGTTCGTCTTCGTCTCGGACGGGGAGTTGGCGAACATCGCGTCGATCTTCGCGGCAATCTGCGGCGCGCGATCGGGATCGTTGATCGTGAAGACGTACCAGTTGAAGCGATCGCGGAAGCCGCTCGCCTCGGGGATCGTCTCCCTCAGATACTGGTAGTTGAAGAGAAACTGCGTCTTGTCCGCGCCCTTCAGCTTCGAATCGTAGATGGCGTCAATCGTGAATTCCCAGGGACCGCCGTCCGGACGGCGATAGATGGTGCCCTGCACGGGAATCCGCTGGCCGACCTTCCACCGGTACTTCCTGGCCGTATCGGTCCCGACCATGGCGCCCGTACGGTCGGCGATCCAGGCCTTCTTCTGATCCTCCGGCACCTCGTATTCCTTCGGATACACGCGGAGCCACGACTCCGGGTCGGTCGCAAACGTCGCGAACTGGTTGCGGATGTCCTGGTAGTAGCCGCCGAACCAGTTTGCGTGCGCGACTTCCTGCACACCCTCGACCTGCTTGATCTGGCCCTCGTACCTGGCCGGGAGCGGATTGATGATCGACACCTTGTCGATCGTCATGAGGCGGCCCTGGCCCGCCATGTCGACCCCCATGCTGAACGCCATGCGGATCGCCATGAGCACGCCGAACAGGAGAAAGGCGATGAAGATGGAGAGGACGGTGAAGATCGTCCGCACCTTCCGGCGCAGCAGGTTGCGCCATACCAGCGGCAGGAACCTCATGCGACAGCCTCCCTTTCAGAGACGAGGACGCCCTTCTCGAGGTGCAGCGTCCGTTTCGCGCGTGCGGCCGCATGGGGGTCGTGCGTCACCATCACGATTGTCTTGCCGTGCTGCTCGTTCAGCGCCTGCAGCAGGTCGAGGATCTCGTCGCCGGATTTGCGATCGAGATCGCCCGTGGGCTCGTCGCACAGCAGCAGCGTCGGGTCGGTGACGATGGCGCGCGCGATGCCGACGCGCTGCTCCTGGCCGCCCGAGAGCTGCCGCGGATAGTGGTTCATGCGCTCCCTCAGACCGACCACCGAGAGCGCGACTTCGACGCGCTTGCGCCGATCCGCCTTCGACAGCTTCGTCAGGAGCAGCGGCAGCTCGACGTTGCGCGCCGCCGTGAGTACGGGCAGCAGGTTGTACAACTGGAACACGAACCCGATATGCCGCGCGCGCCACGCGGACAGGCGTCCACCCGACATGCTGTCGAGACGATCGCCTCCCACCGTGATTGACCCTTGCGTCGGCGTGTCGAGGCCGCCGAGCAGGTTCAGCAGCGTCGTCTTGCCGGAGCCCGACGGTCCCATCAGCGCGAGGTAGTCGCCCTGCGGAATGTCGAGATTGACGCCCTGCAGGACATCGATGCGCTCGCCGCCGCGATGGAACACCTTGTGGAGATCGCGAACTGTTACCAGGGCGCTGGACATCATTGCACCTTTCTTGAATGGCGGGAACCCCTGCACCCCGCCAAGCTCACTTCGCTCCGCTCGCGCTTCGCCGCTCGCTCCGCTCCGTTCGCGCCTGGCCGCCGTAGCGCAAAGCGCGAAGGCGGCTGGCTCACTCGCGGGGCTCGTTCGGGCCATGCCATCACTGCACTTTCACCTTGTCGCCGTCCTTGAGGGTTTGCGGCCCGTCGACCACGACGCGCTCGCCGGCGGCGACGCCTGCGAGCACCTCCACCTGATCGCCGTTCTCGAGACCGACGGAAATCGCCCGCCGCTCCACGCGATCGTCGTGGACCACGAGCACGACGGGGCGTCCGTCGCTCGTGCGGATCGCCGCCTTCGGCACCGTGAACCGCGCGACGGGCTGTGCCTTGCTCGACGGATCCTCGTCGCGCAGGAACGAGACCTTCACGCCCATGTCGGGGAGCATTCGCGGATCGAGCTGCTCGAACGCGATCCGCACCTTCACGGTCGCCTTCTGTCGATCCGCCGACGGTATCGTCGTCAGCACGTGCGCGGGAATCCGCCAGTCCTGATAGGCGTCGAGCACCGCCTCGACCTTCTGTCCGGAACGCACACGATTGATGTAGCTTTCGTTGACGTCCACTTCGATCTCCAGCGACGTCATGTCGACGATCGTGCAGATGCCGGTACGCGTGAAGCCGCCGCCGGCGGAGACGGGCGAAATCATTTCGCCGGGCTGCGCGTCCTTCGAGATCGCGACGCCGCTGAACGGAGCGCGCACCACCATGTCGGCCAGATTCGTCTTCTGCAGGTTGACCTGGCTCGCGGCCACGTTGACCTGCTGCTCCGCGTACGCGATGCGCGCGCTCAGCGAGTCCACGTCCGCCTGCGCCTGATCGAGCTCGGCCTTTCCGACGACGTTCTCCTTGAGCAACTGCTGGCGCCGGCGAAGCGTCAACTCGGCTTCGCGCAGGCGCGCCATGTCTTCGGCGGCGCTCTTCTGCGCGGCCGAGAGCTGCGCCTCCGCATACGCGAGCGCGGCGCGCGCCTGCGTGTCATCGAGGTGGGCGAGCACCTGGCCCTGTTTCACCGGATGGCCTTCTTCCACGAGGACGTCGACGACCTTTCCGGTGACCTTCGACGAGACGGTCGCGCGCCGGCGCGCCGTCACGTAGCCGGACGCATTCAGGACGGAGCCCGGCGCCGACGGTCCGCCGGCACGCGCGGCCACGGGCGCGACCTTGACCGGCTCCGCCTGCAGCTTTGCCGTCCACAGCCATGCGCCGCCCGCCGCGAGGAGGAGCAGCACGAGTACCGTCACGATAACGCTCGTCCGGCCCCGGCGCCCGCCGCGCTCCTCCTGCGGAATGCGCAAGGCCGACAGATCCTTCGAAAGATCGACCATGAATGATGAAGATGGCTGAACCGGACAGGGGGACGTCCTGCCGATGATCCCGGTCCGTTCAGTATAGACAATACGGAGCGGCCGCGCGTGAAGGTCGCGCCGTTCGGTGGATGGCGGCTCTGAAGCGGCGAATGGCGGTAAACCTACCGCGCCGTCCGCGTTGTCCGCGGCCTTACTTCCAGGTACCTGGGACCCACCCCCGGCTCATGTAGTCGGTCATCGTGATGCCGAAGAGAATCAACAGCCAGAAGAAGCCCGATCCCGCGACGACCCAGGTCAGGCGCGTGCCCCACCGGACGTGCATGAAGAAGAGGATGACGAGCAGCGCCTTGGTGCCGGCGATCGCGATCATGACGACGTTGTTCAAGGCCCCGAGATCGATTTCGGCGGCGACGACCGTCAGGCCCGTCCCGAAGATCAGCGCGATGAAGACGATGTAGTAGAGGCTCTTGGGCGCGACGTGACCAGACATGTATCAGCCCTTGAAGTGGCCGCCGATCAGATAGAGCAGCGGGAACAGGAAAATCCAGACGATGTCGACGAAGTGCCAGTAGAGCCCGGCGACCTCGACGGGCGTGTAGTACTCCTCGTCGAAGGTGCGCCGCCAGGCCATGATCGCGATCACCGTCATGATGCCGATGCCGATGATCATGTGCAGTGCGTGAAGCCCCGTCATCGCAAAGTACAGCGAATAGAACTGCTCGGCGGCTTTCGGGTAATGGCCGTCCCAGTGGAAGTACGGGCCCGGTACGTGGTGGTGCAGGAACTTGTCGTAGTACTCAATGCCCTTGATGCCCAGGAATACGAGGCCGAAGGCCATCGTGATGAGCAAAAACGCCAGCTGGGTTCCGCGGCTCTGGCTGGTCTGCGCAGCCCTGACCGCCAGCGCCATCGTGAGCGAGCTGCAGATGAGGACCGCGGTGTTCGTCGTTCCCCAGAAGCGGCTCAACTCGAAGCTGGCTTCCTGGAATCCGGCGGGCGAGAGATGGCGGTACACGATGTACACCATGAACAGGCCGCCGAAGAACATGATTTCGGTGACGAGGAAGACCCACATGCCGAGGCTCGAGGCCTCGGCCTGCTGTCCCATCGTGTCGAAATGGTGCTGCAGCTTCGGGTGATGGACCGCCGTATCGGCGTGCGGCGCAGGATGAATAGCGACCGGGCTCGGCTGCAAGTGTCCGTCAGGCAATGCCGACCTCCCGGCTCGGAGCGTACTGCTGCGTTCTCTCGGTCACGATGGGCGTGACCTCGAAGTTCGACGTCGGCGGCGGAGATGGAATCTCCCACTCGAGCCCGCGGGCGCCCCACGGGTTCATGCCCGCGATCGGCGCATTGCGGAGCGACCACAGGAAGTAGACCATCGGAATCACGTACCCGACGCCAAGAATCGTGGCGCCCGCAGTCGAGAGCACGTTCCACACCTGGAACTCCGGCGCGTACATCGCATAGCGGCGCGGCATCCCCAGATAGCCGACGATGAACTGCGGGAAGAACGTCAGGTTGAAGCCGACGAAGACGTTCAGCGCCGCGAACTTGGCCCAGCCCTCGGGATACATGCGGCCCGTGATCTTCGGCCACCAGTAGTGCAGGCCGCCGAGGTACCCCATGATCGCGCCGCCGACCATGATGTAGTGGAAGTGGGCGATCACGAAGTACGTGTCGTGCACGTGGACGTCGACTCCGAGGGTGGCCAGGAACAGCCCGGTGAGGCCCCCGATCGTGAACAGGCCGACGAAGCCGAACGCGTAGAGCATCGGCGACTCCCACGAAATCGATCCTTTGTAGATCGTCGCCGTCCAGTTGAACACCTTCACGGCCGACGGAATCGCCACGAAGAAGCTGAGGATTGAAAAAATCATTCCTGCGTAAGTCGACTGGCCCGACACGAACAGGTGGTGCCCCCATACGAGGAACCCGATGATCGCGATCGCGAGGCTCGAG
>JAICSD010000415.1 GCA_025937075.1 Vicinamibacteria bacterium
GGCGCACGTGCCCTCCATCGGAGAACTCCGGGATCTTCGTGAGTGGATGGACTCGGCGGGCGCGGATCAGCGTCTCATCCTCGTGGAACCGAACGCGAGTGCGGCCGTGACTCCGATTGGAGCGCTCGCCCGCGAGACGCCGCGGTCCGCCGCGTTGCTTGTCGGACCTGAAGGGGGATGGGCCCCTGAAGAGATTGCCGCTGCGGTGGACGCAGGGTGGACTGCGCTGACGCTCGGACGCCGCACGCTGCGCGCCGATGCGGCCGCAGCGGTCGCGATCGGGATTCTGCAATACGTGTGGAACGATCTCTGAGCTCACGCTCGTAGGGCACCTCTTTTGAGGTGCCCTACGTCGGGCGCGTCAGCAGCGCCGCCGTCCAGCCATCCTCGGCCGGATCGTCCTTCACATCGAATCCTTCGAACGCCGGACCGATATCGACGAACAGATGATCCCGCGCGAAGCCGCTCACGATGAGACAGCCGTGCGGCTTCGCGAGCGTCTCGAGCGAACGGGCTTCGCGCACGAGCGTCACGGCGGTGAGGTTCGCGACAACGACGTCCGCGGGCGCCAGCCGCAGGCGGGTGAGGTCTTCGCACACGATGTCGATCGCACCGCCCGCGCCGTTGCGCGCGCAGTTGGCGCGTGCGTTCTCGAGCGCATCGGGATCGTTGTCCACCGCGACGACATCCACGGCGCCCAGCTTCCAGGCCGCGAGGGCGAGCACGCCTGAACCGGTACCAATGTCCATCACGCGCGCGCCGCGCAGATCGAGCGTCTGCAGAAGCCGCAGGCACAGCCGCGTCGTCGCGTGGTGGCCGGTGCCGAACCCTGTCGATGGTTCGATCACGATGACCGGCACGTCGGGTTGCAGAGGCGTGCCCGCGTCGCGGCGAGCCTGACCCGGGACATCCCAGGGCGGCGCAACGATGAGGCGCCCGACCTCGATCGCCTCGAGGTTCTCCTGCGATCGACGCGCCCAATCCTCGTCGGGCACGTTGACCGGAGCAGTCTTCAGCAGGTGAGATGCGACGACGGCGCCGAGGTGCGCGGCGGCGGCATCGCGGATCCCGGCGGTGCGAAAGAACACGCGCCAGGTATCGCCGCTCTCGTCTTCATGAATAGCCGATGGCTCGAAATCGTCGAGCAGGGCGTACAGGCGTTCGCGCAGGAAGGCGTCCGGTCCGGGCGAGTCGAGGAATTGAAGATCGAGGGCCGGGTACTCAGCCAAAGATATCTTTCACCTTCTCGAAGAACGGCTTCTCCGACGACTCGCCGCTGCGATCCGGGATCTCCTGCGGCATCGTCTTCGCCAGTTCCTCGAGCAGGTGCTTCTGCTCGCGCGTGAGCTTCTTCGGCACCGCCGCGCGGACGACGACGTAGAGGTCGCCGTGGCCACGGCCGGACACGTTGGGCATGCCCTTGCCGCGCAGCTTGAGCCGTGCGCCCGTCTGCGTGCCGGACGGGAGCGTCACGACCTCCTCGTCCTTCACTGTCGCCACGCGCAGTTCTCCGCCAAGCGCAAGGAGCGGGAAGGTCACCGGGACCTCACAGTACAGATCGTCGCCTTCACGATGGAACAGCGGATGCTCCTGCACGTGGACGACAACATAGAGATCGCCCGGAGGGCCGCCCGCCGTCCCGTGTTCTCCTTCGCTGTAGAGACGAAGCCGCTGTCCCATGGCGATGCCCGGCGGAATCTTCACCGTGATCTTGCGATCGCGCGCGACGCGCCCGGCGCCGCGGCATGTCTGACAAGGCTTGCTGATCACGCGCCCGGTTCCACGGCACACGTTGCACGGCCGCGCGACCGTGAGGAAGCCCTGCTGATACCGGATCTGGCCCGTGCCGCGGCACTGCGTGCAGGTTTCCGGCGACGAGCCGGCGGCCGCACCGGATCCCTTGCAGGTGTCGCAGGTCTCTTCGCGTGGAATCTGGATCGACGTTTCGGCGCCTTCGTACGATTCCTCGAACGAGATCTCGAGGTCGTAGCGAAGATCCGCGCCCCGCTGCGGTCCGCCGCGGCGGCGGCGTCCGCCGAACACGTCGCCGAACCCGAACATGTCGCCGAGCCCGGCGAAGATGTCGCCGAAGTCCGCGAAGATCGTCGGGTCGAAGCCTGCGCCTGCTCCCGCGCCGCTCACACCAGCGTGCCCGAAGCGATCGTACAGCGCGCGCTTCTCGTCGTCCGCGAGCACCGCGTACGCCTCGGCGGCTTCCTTGAACTGTTCCTCCGCCTGGTGATCGCCGGGGTTGCGGTCGGGGTGAAACTTGAGCGCGAGCTTCCGGTACGCGCTCTTGATCTCCTGATCCGACGCCTGACGGCCGATCCCGAGGACTTCGTAGTAATCCCGTTTGCTCACCCTTTCGCCACCTTGACCATAGCCGGACGGAGCAGCCGATCGCCGAGCATGTAGCCGCGGCGCAGCTCTTCGATCACCTCACCGTCGCGGCGTCCGGCCGCCGGTGCCGTGGCGACCGCCTGGTGATAATACGGATCGAAATCGCTGCCGATCGTCTCGAGCGGGCGGACGCCGCGCTTCTTCAGCAGCTCCAGCAGCCGCCGGTGGATCAGCTCGACGCCGCGCCGGTACGCGGTGTCCTCGGCGCCGGGGTCCGCCGCCATCGCGCGTTCGAAGTCATCGATGAGCGGCAGCATCTCGGTCATGAGGTCCGCGGCGGCGGATTCGTTCACCTGCTGGCGTTCCCGTTCGATCCGCTTGCGATAGTTGTCGAATTCCGCGGTCTGGCGCAGCAGACGGTCGTAGTACTCGTCGCGCTGGCGCTGCAGGTCGGCGATGTCCGGCGGAGTTTCTACGGCCCCAGCGGCGGCGTCATGCGCCGGCTCGGACGAGTCGTTCTGTTGATCCTGTATCGGGGTCATCGTTCTTCTGCTTTCCCCTGAGTCCTTGGGGCGCCCGCGGGCGGCGCGAGCGGACGCGTGTTATGAATGTTCGAGAATCCTGCTGACGGCGCGCGAGAGGCTGTCGACGGCGTTGATCGCGCGTGAGTAGCGCATACGCGTCGGCCCGATCACGCCGACGGCGCCGGTCCGTCGTCCGTCGCTGTAAGTAGACGCGACGACGCTGAACGACTGAAGATCGGGGTCAGGATGCTCTGATCCGATCACGACGTTCAGTCCGCTGCCGCCGATGCAGGCGTCGAGCAGCGTCACCAGGCGCGTCTTCTCCTCCATCATCCGTACCAGCATCTTCATCATCGCCAGCGTGGTCTCCGGATCTTCGGATCCCACGACTTCGAAGAGCAGCGACGTCCCCTGGATGAAGATGGCCGGCTCCGGCTCGAGCCCTTCGAAGGTCGTGCTCCCCAGCCGGAGCGCGCGTGAAAGGAGATGGTCGTAGAGCGTGCGTTCCTCGCTCAGCCGGTCGACGATGCCCTGGCGGACCTCGCTCAACGAGTGTCCGCGAAATTCGCTGTTCAGGTAATTCGCGGCCTGGTGCAGCTCGTCGGCGCCGTACCGGTCCGGCGGCTCGATCACCTTGTGCGAGATGCGGCCGCCGGCCGAGATCAGGATGACGAGGATCTTGCCCGCGTCGAGCGGCACGAAGTCGAGCTGCTGGAACGTGGTGTCCGCGGCGGCGGCGACAGCAAACCCGAGCTGATGCGACGCGCGCGAGATCTCGTGAGAGACGTGCGACAGGACGTCTTCCACAGTACCCGCCCGCCTCAGCCGCTCCTCGACCTGCGCTGAAAGTCGCGCCGCGCGCCGCTCGCTCAGAAGCTGATCGACGTAGCTGCGGTACCCACGGTCGGTCGGGACTCGTCCGGCCGAGGTATGGGGCTGGCGGACGAAGCCGAGCTCTTCCAGGTGCGCGAGCACGCTGCGCAGCGTGGCGGACGACACCCCGAACCCTCGTCCGGCCAGCCATAAGGACGAGACAGGTTCTCCCTGCTCGATATATGACTGCACGAGAACGCCGAGAATCCGTCTATGTCGTTCCGGAAGCTCAGGATGTGAGGTCATCGCGGCTTGGCAGTCGCCCAGCGCGACTGCTAAACCATTATACACGCGCAACTAGAGTTGCGCGCTAC
>JAICSD010000302.1 GCA_025937075.1 Vicinamibacteria bacterium
AGGTGGTGCGCATCCAGGAACTCGAGCAATCGATCGCCCGCGTCTCTCGCCTGAAGCACGAGCACGTCGCGCTCGCTTGCCACGCCCGCAACGGTGCCCGGCATTCGCGGGGCATGCTGCCGGACGACGGTACCGTCGGATGAAGGATCGGAGCCAGGCAACCGGGACGCGGTCGCGCGCGCGTAAATGGCAATGCCCTTGTCCTTCGCGAACTCCACCGCCTGCGCGTTGAGCACCTTCGCGCCCGCCTCCGCAAGCTCCTGCGTCTCTTCGTACGAGAGCGTCCCGAGGCGCGCGGCGGCCGGCACGACGCGCGGGTCGGCTGTGTACACCCCGTCCACGTCGGAGCAGATTTCGCAGTATTCGGCGCCCAGCGCCGCGGCCATTGCGACCGCCGTCGTGTCGCTTCCGCCGCGTCCGAGCGTCGTCACCTCCCGGCGGTAGGACACGCCCTGATACCCGGCGATCACGACGACCTTGCCGCGCGCGAGCTCGTCCTGCACGCGGAACGGGCGCACTTCGATGATGCGGGCGTCCACATGGCGGTCGTTCGTGATGATGCCGGACTGGCTGCCGGTGAAGCTGATCGCGTCTCCGCCAAGCTCGCGGATGGCCATCGAAAGGAGCGCCATCGAGATCCGCTCGCCCGCCGAGAGCAGCATGTCCAGCTCGCGCCGATCGGGATTGGGTGACACGCGCTTCGCCAGCGCGAGCAGTTCGTCCGTCGTGTCCCCCATCGCGGAGACGACGACCGCGACGTCGTGGCCGGCGGCTTTCGTCCGCATGACGCGCTCGGCCACCACACGGATGCGATCCACATCGGCCACGCTGGTGCCGCCGTATTTCTGAACGACGATGGGCATCGATAGGTTCTACGGTTCTGGGGTTCTGGGGTTCTGGGGTTTAGGCAACGGCTTGCGCGGCAGCTTCCCGTCGCGCATCGCAGCGTCGTAGGCGAAGGTCGCCGCCACGACAGCCTGCTGGATCAGATCGTCGCGCTGGACGCGATCGTACACGTCCATGTTGGAATGATGGGTCCGCGAGTTGTATTCGAGCCGATCCTGCACGAACTGGAATCCTGGCAGGCCGACGTTGTCGAACGACACATGATCGGTCTGTGACACGGAGCGCGGACCGATGATCGTGACACCGAGGCCGTGGAGCGGCGCCATCCAGGCCTCGAAAATCGGTTTCGCCGCGAGGTTCCCCTGCAGCCAGATGCCCCGGATCTTCCCGGTCCCGTTGTCGAGGTTGAAGTAGGCCGACAGCGCCGCGTGCTCGGGCAGCAGCTTCATCGTCTGCGGATCGCCGAAGTGCGCGGAGACGTAGGCCCGCGATCCCAGCAGGCCTTCTTCTTCGCCGCCCCAGAGCCCAAGGCGAATCGTCCGGCGCGGCTTCAGACCAGCCGCGCGGATGATGCGCATGGCCTCCAGCATCGCCGCGCTGCCGGCGGCGTTGTCGGTCGCGCCGGTCGCCGCATTGACGGAATCGAAGTGCGCGCCGAGCATGACGACCTCCGACGCGAGATCGGTGCCGGGAATTTCCGCAATCGTGTTGAAGCCGTTCGCGTCGTGAAACTGCACGCGTAGATCGATCTCCGCCCGGACCGGAACGCCGTGGTCGATCAGGCGGACCATCCGGTTGTAGTGCTCGACGGCGAGCGTCACCTGCGGCACGCCTGCCGGCGCGGTGGTGCGGTTCACGGTGCCCGGGAAAACGGTGCCTCCATCCGTGTGCTGCTGCTCCCACGACAGATCGCTCCCGCCGGCGGCCATGTCACTGTCGCTGCCGCGGTCGAACACGGCCACGACGCCTTCGTCCTTGTAGAACTGCTGCAGCCGCTCGCGGAACTGGCGCAATCGCTCCAGGTCGACCCGGCTCGCGCGCCCCGGCGGGATCGGTGTCGACTCCGCCTCGCGGGTCATGGGCTCGTCCATGCGGAGAATGAACGGCCCTTCGAGCATCCGGACCTCGCGCGCAGGCTGCGCAAGGACGATCTTTCCGCGCAGCTGCCCTCGATACTTCGCAAAATCGGCATCGGTCGCAATCGTTGCGCACATAACGTCCGCCGCCACGGGCCCGTCGGTGCCGACGGTCCACGCTTTGGGGAATCCTATGAGCGGCTGCACGTCGGGCTCGATCATGTGCGCGTCGAACCGCGTCAGCGACCAGCCCTTGCCGAACGGCCACTCCTCGCGATGCACGTTCGCGAGGCCCCAGTCCGTCATGCGCTTCATCGCCCAGTCGCTCGCGTCGAGGATCTGCGGCGAGCCCGTCAACCGCGGTCCATAGCGATCCGTCAGCCAGAACACCGTGTCCATGATCTGCGAGCGATTCAGCCCTTCGTCGCGAATCTGCTCGATCGCGGAATAATCCAGCTTGTCGGTCTGCGCGACAGGGGCAACGATAGCGAGGCTCAGAGCCAGAATGATGTAGCGCATCCTTTGAATCCCGAATCCCTAATCCCGAATCCCAATCCCCAATCCGAATCCCTCATCGGAATGCCTAATCGTAATCGGGAATTCCGTCGGAACGGCACAGCCTATGCCGGCGATACGTCGCATGGCAAAGAGACTCGAAGAACTCCCAGTCTTTCAGAAGGCCAAGGAACTCTGGAGTGCAGTTCATGCAATCCTCGAGCGTTCGGGTTTGCGCAAAAACCGCAAACTCTATGATCAAATCGACGACGCGAACGATTCGATTACGGCGAATATGGAGGAAGGCTTCGAACAAAGCTCAGACGAGGGTTTCGCCCGTTACCTCTCGTACTCCAAAGGATCCGTCGCGGAAGTCGCCGGGCGTCTGCGCCAGGCGAAGTCAAAGGGTTTCATCACCGAGGCCGAGTTGCGGGAGCGTGAGGCCGCGTGTGAGGAGGTCGGAAGAATGCTCGGCGGATTCATCAAGTACCTGCAGCGCTCCGGCTTCAAGCGGCGCGGCCACTACCGCTCGAAGGATCGCAGCTCGAAGGATCAGGGATCCAAGGATTATGGATTCAAGGGATTAGGGATTAGGGATTAGGGATTCGAATATTATCGTTGCTTATGCGCTACAGAACGTTCGGCCGCACGGGGTGGCAGGTCTCAGAGATCGGCTATGGCATGTGGGGGATGGCGGGGTGGACCGGATCGGACGACGAAGAGTCGGAGCGATCGCTGGACCGCGCGATCGAGCTGGGGTGCACGTTCTTCGACACCGCATGGGCGTACGGCGACGGGCGAAGCGAGCAGTTGCTCGGCGCGGCGCTGAGACGCCATCGCGGCAAGCGGCTCTACACGGCGACGAAGATCCCCCCCAAGAACCGTCAATGGCCCGCGCGCGCGCACTATGCGCTCGACGAGGTCTTTCCCGCCGACTACATCCGCGAGTACACCGAAAAGAGCCTCCGCAACATCGACGTCCCCACAGTCGATCTGCAGCAGTTCCACGTCTGGACGGACGAGTGGGCCGGCGACGAGCGCTGGCAGCGCGCCGTGCGGTCGTTGAAAGAAGAAGGGCTCGTTCGCGCGTTCGGGATCAGCATCAACCGGTGGGAGCCTGCGAACGTTCTGAAGGCGCTCGCGACCGACCTCATCGACAGCGTGCAAGTCGTCTACAACGTCTTCGACCAGAGCCCCGAAGACGAGCTCTTCCCCGAGTGCCGGCGGCGCAACATCGCCGTCATCGCACGCGTCCCGTTCGATGAAGGGAGCCTCACCGGCACGTTGACGAACGAGTCAACGTGGCCCGCCGGAGACTTTCGCAACATCTACTTTCAGCCCGACAACCTGCGCAACACCGTCGAGCGCGTTGAGAGGCTTCGCCCCGTCGTGCCGAAGGAGATGACCATGCCGGAGCTGACGCTGCGGCACATCCTGCAGGAACCCACGGTCAGCACGGTCATACCAGGCATGCGCAAGCTGGCGCACGTCGAAGCCAACGTGGAGGCGAGCGACGGGCAGGCTCTCCCGGCTCCCTTGATGGCCGAGCTGAGGCAGCACCGGTGGGATCGCTGGATCGATATTCCCTGATATACTGGTGTTTTGCCGAAATCCCCAAGGAGCCCGCTGTGAAGGAAGGGATTCATCCCAAGTACTACGACGTCGAGGCGCGGTGCGCCTGCGGCGCCACCTGGAAGACGCGTTCGACCAAGCCTGAGCTGCACCTCGAGATCTGCAACAACTGCCACCCGTTCTTCACGGGGCGGCAGAAGCTCGTGGACACCGAGGGGCGCGTCGAGCGGTTCACCAAGCGATTCGGCGCGCAGACGTCCGAGAGCCGCAAGCAGGCGGCGAAGGCCACGAAGCAGGCCAAGCAGCCGGCGAAGCAGAAGGCCGCCGCCCGCTGAGCCCGCCCCGGGCCTCCCGTCCAAAGCTCCCCCACCCCCTCCGTCCGGCCGCGCTGAGCTGCCGGACGGGTCGTCTGGCATCGACCTGGCTCCTCCGGCTCCTGCTGCGTGAAATCCGAACGAACGCTTCCGTTTGTGATACCGCGGCTGGGAAGGGGTGGGTTGCGATGTTCCGAAGTGCGGGAAAATCCATTGCTGCGGCCGTCATACTGCTCTGCTGTGCGAGCAGCGCAGCCGCTGAACGCCTGTGCGATCCCGCCGTCGAGGACTGCCGCGCGATCCTGCTCCAGCTCATTCAGAACGAGCAGCAGGGGCTCGACGTGGCGTTCTGGTTCATGGAGGACGCGCGCTACTCGGCGGCCATCGTGCAGCGCGCGGCCGCCGGCGTTCCCGTCCGCGTCCTCGTCGATCCGCGCACCGACAGCGCCGTGGACGCGCAGATCGTCGCGCAGCTCGCGGCCGCGGGCATCCCCATGCGCGCCCGAACGTCCAGCGGCATCCTGCACTGGAAGATGATGCTGTTCGCGGGCCAGCGCACCGTCGAGTTCAGCGGCGCGAACTATTCCCCCCCGGCCTTCCGTCCCATCGATCCCTATCGCAACTACATCGACGAGTCCATCTACTTCACCGACGATCTCTCCATCGTCCAGAGCTTCATGCGAAAGTTCGACGACCTCTGGATGGACACGACGACGTTCGAGAACTACGCCAACGTCACGGGAACGCCGTCGCGGCGATACGCGCTGTACGACGTCGATCCCGATCTGAATTTTCCGCCCGCGAAGAGCTACCGCAACCGCGCGGTGGGGCGGTACCGCGCGGAGAACCGCGGCATCGACGTGATCATGTACCGCATCACGGATGCAGCGCACGCCAATGCCATGATCGATGCGGAGCAGCGCGGCGTGCCGGTTCGTCTGATCACCGAGCCGCAGCAGTACCGCGATCCGACGCGCCTGTGGCACTCGTGGAACGTCGATCGGATGTACATGGCCGGCGTCCAGATCCGCGTTCGCGCCCACGAAGGGCTCAATCATCAGAAGTCGGTGCTGCTGAAAGGCCAGGGGATGGTGATCTTCGGATCGTCGAACTGGACGTCCCCTTCGTCGAACTCGCAGGAAGAGCACAACTACTTCACGACCAAGGGGTGGATGTTCGACTGGTTCACGCGGCAGTTCGAGCGCAAGTGGAACAATCAGGCCGGTGCTCCGGAGACGGCGCCGTTCGCGCCGCTCCCGCCCGATACTCCGACGTACGTTCGGCCGGCCGCGGGGGCGGTCGACGTGCCGCTCAACACCGCGCTCGTGTTCGATGCGGGTCCGTTCGCGCACCTGTACGACGTCTACTTCGGCGCGACGCCCGATCCACC
>JAICSD010000444.1 GCA_025937075.1 Vicinamibacteria bacterium
CGCAGGGCGCCGCGGAGCGCCGCCGCGAACGAGTCGGTGTCGAGCTCGACTTCGCGCTGGCTGACGAGCGACAGGTGATCGCGATGGAGGTACTCGATCGGGTCCTCGATCGTGATGACGTGCGTCGACCGCGTCGCGTTGATGTGGTCGACCATGGCCGCGAGCGTCGTGCTCTTGCCGCTGCCGGTCGTGCCCGTGACGAGCACGAGCCCGCGGGGCTCATCGGCAATGGATCGAAGGACCATCGGCAGCCCGAGCTCGTCGATGCTCTTGATGACGGTCGGAATGATGCGAAGCACGATCCCGACGGCCCCGCGCTGCTGGAAGACGTTGCAGCGGAAACGCCCGAAGCCGGGCACGCTATAGGCGAGATCGACTTCGGAATTCGCGCGGAACTTATCGGCGTGGTCGCGCGAGAACATCGACGCCGCCATCGCTTCGGTGTCGCTTCGCTCGAGCCGCTTTTCTTCTGAAGCGACGACGAGCGTGCCGTTGACGCGCATCATGGGATACGCGCCCACCTTCAGATGCAGGTCGGACGCACCGGCACTTACCGCCGTCTTCAGCAGTTCATCAATGGTCATGTGGGCACCCGTTGGCCGCGGGGAGCGGCGGCGTGCCCGTCCATGATAGCCCTAAGCTCGTCTAGACGCGAACAGTTTCCGACGCCGGAACGGCGGAATGCGGCTCGCCAGGATAGACATATTCGAGCCAACCGTAGCGATCCGGCGTTTTTCCATTGATGAGGTCGAAGAACGCGGTCTGGACCGCCTCGGTGATCGGGCCGCGGCGTCCCTTGCCGATCGCGATCTTGTCGACGGAGCGGATCGGTGTGATTTCTACGGCAGTTCCGGCAAAAAACGCCTCGTCTGCGATATAGAGGAGCTCGCGCGGCAGCATCTCCTCGCGCACCTTGATGCCGAGATCCTTGGCCATCGTGATTACAGAATTTCTCGTGATGCCCGGCAGGATTGAAGCGGTGAGCGGTGGTGTGTAGAGCATGTTGTCGCGGACGAGGAACAGATTCTGGCCGCTGCCCTCGCTGAGGTACCCGAAGGTGTCGAGCGCGATCCCCTCGCTGTAGCCTTCGGCCAGCGCCTCCATCTTGATGAGGGACGAATTTGCGTAATTCGCGGAGGTTTTCGCGAGCGTCGGAAACGTATTCGGCGCGGACCGTGCCCACGAGCTGATTCGAACGTCGACGCCGTTGGTCAACGCGTCCTGGCCGAGATAGGCTCCCCACTCCCACACCAGAATCGCGGTATCGACGGGGCAGGGGAACGGGTTGACGCCCAGGGTGTGATAGCCCCGATAGACGATCGGACGGATGTAGCAGGCCTTCATCTCGTTGGCCTGGATCGTCTGCATCACGGCGTCGTGCAGTTCCGCGTAGCTTTCACGCAGTTCCATGCGGTAGATGCGGGCTGAATCGAAGAGCCGGCGCAGGTGCGCATCGAGGCGGAAACAGGCAGTGCCTCGCGGCGTGTTGTACGCGCGCGCGCCTTCGAAGACGCCGCTGCCGTAGTGGACCACGTGCGACGCCACATGGATCTTCGCGTCCGCCCAGTCGACGAGCGAACCGTTCATCCAGATTTTTCCGGTGCCGGGGAACGCGGGTGATGCCATAGGTCAGATGTTAATTGCCAAATGCCAAACCGGCAAATACCAAAAATGGTTGGCTACTGCTGCTCGCCGCAGAAGGGGCAGTTGTCGGTTCTGGCGTGCAGCGGCTTGCGGCAGTGCCAGCAGAACCGCGCGGCCGGCGTGTCCCTCGCGCGCAGCCTCGTCTGAATGCTCTGCGCATCGTCTCGTCCGCCGCGTGCCGCCGGGGCGCGTGTAGAGGGCGGCGCGGCTGCCGGGGTCCGAAGCGCGTTGACGGCCTCCATGACGTCCTCGAGCAGATCCGACGCGCGCTGGTAGCGCTGCGCGATGTCGGGCGCCATCGCCTTCATGATGATGCCGTTGATGGATTTGGGAATCGCGGGGTTCTTCAATCGCGGCGGCGACACCAGTTCGCCGGACATGAGCTTGTCGAGATCAGCGGGCGCCGGCGTGTCGTACGGCAGCACGCCGGTCAGCATCTGATACATCGTCACGCCGAGCGAATACAGGTCGGAGGCGAACACGGCTTTCCCCTGGAACTGCTCCGGCGCCATGTACGGCGGGCTGCCGATAACGGTCGTCCCGTGCGCCGCGATCTCGAGGAAGCGCGACGTGCCGAAATCGGCGACCTTCACCATGTTCTGCTCGGTCACCAGCACATTGGCCGGCCGCAGATCCCTGTGGATGACACCCTGACGATGGGCGTGGTCGACGGCGTTGCAGATCTGGCACGTGTAGTCGAGCGCGCGGTTCAGATCGAGCACGCCTTTCGAGGCGATGAGGTTCTCGAGCGTTTCTCCGGGGACGTACTCCATCACGATGAAGAAGACGTTGTCCTGCTTCTCCGCGGTCGTGATCGAGACGATGTTGGGGTGGCTCACGGAGGCGAGCAGCCGAGGCTCGTGGAGCAGTTCGCCGAAATCGAGATTCTGGCGGTGCGGGACCTTGATCGCGACCTTCTTGTCGATCCACGTGTCCTGCGCGAGGTATACGGTACCGAACCCGCCGCTCCCGAGCTGCGAGATGATCTTGTATTTCCCGAGTTGCTGACCCCTGAAGAGCAAGTTGGACAAATTATAATCGCGCCCCGTGGCGCTTCCGCGCTTTCTTGCCGCTCACCTCGACGAGATCTCCGGCTCGGCGACGCTCTCGGAAGAGGAGACGCACCACCTCACGAGCGTGCTGCGCCTGCGTTTCGGGGACGAAGTCGCGGTGTTCGACGGCAACGGCCACGAATACCGCGCGCGAATCGAACGCGTGAGCCGCGAGGCCACGCAGTTGCGCCTGCTCGACGCGATCGCGCCTGCTCCCGAACCCGCCGTCCGCCTCACGCTCGCGCAGGCGGTGCTCAAAGGCGAGCGGATGGACGACGTCGTGAGGGATGCGACGATGATGGGGGTTGCGGCGATCGAGCCGATGGTCACTGCGCACACCGTGGCGCGCGCCGCGTTGCGCAACGGCCGCGGCGCGGATCGCTGGCGACGCGTCGCGATCGCCTCTGCCAAGCAATGCCGCCGCGCCGTCGTGCCGGTCGTCGGCGCCGGGACGCCGTTCCTGGACTGGATCGTTCAGGACAGCGCCGCGTTACGCATCGTGCTCGTGGAACCGGAAGCATCGACGTCTGGCCGCCCGCTGACCGTGTTGCGAGATGAGCCGACGCCGGCGTCTGCGACGATTGCCGTCGGTCCCGAGGGCGGGTGGAGCGAAACGGAGATCGAAGCCGCCACGCGCGCGGGCTGGCTGCCGATCACGATGGGCCGAAGGACCCTGCGCGCCGACGCCGTTCCGATCGTCGCGATCGGCGTGCTGCAGGCGATGTGGGGAGATCTATAAAACTCCCAACTTCCAATTCCCAACTGCCAATCGCGGATCTGCTGTCGGGGGGCTTTACGCCCCGCCGTTGAGGCGCCCCGTAACGGGGCGCCCTACGTCCGTTTCCCAACAACCTGCGAATCGCGGATCTGCTTGTAGGGCGGGGCTTTATGCCCCGCCTCTGAGGCGCCCCGTAAAGGGGCGCCCTACGTCCTGACTGAGGCGCCCCGTAAAGGGGCGCCCTACGTCCTGACTGAGGCGCCCCGTAAAAGGGGGCGCGCTAC
>JAICSD010000267.1 GCA_025937075.1 Vicinamibacteria bacterium
CCCCATCAAGGGGCGCCCTACAGGCGAGACGTAGGCGGCCCTTTACGGGCCGCCACGGTATCGCACGCACCGGCAAAGTCTGGACCGGCGCCCCATAAAGGGGTGCCCTACAGGTGAGACGTAGGGCGGCCCTTTACGGGCCGCCGCGGTATGGCGCACGCACCGGCGACGACGTTGCACCGGGGTACCGTCGCATGGCTCGCCCTCGACGGATTGAAGGCTACGACTACACGGGCGCCCAACGATATTTCCTGACGATTTGCACGCACGATCGTGCGCCGCATTTCCTCTGCGACGACCCGGTCGATCTCGTCATGCGGCAGTTCCTGCAATCCGCAGCCGCTGAAGGCTTCGCAATTCTTGTGTACTGCCTGATGCCCGATCACATGCACCTGCTCGTCGAAGGCGTGTCCGGCGGCGCGGACTTGATCACGTTCACGAAGGACGCGAAGCAGAGGTCCGCGTGGCTGTTCAAGCGCCGTTTCAGACAGCGGCTATGGCAGGAAGGCTATTGGGAGCACGTGCTGCGCGACAGTGAGCGCATCGAAGACATCATCGAATACATCGTGAACAACCCGCTGCGGAAGGGACTGGTCGAGAGGCCCGAGGATTATCCGTACTGGGGATCGAGCGTGTACACGCGCGAGGCGATTCTGAAATTCATCGGATACGCGAGTCATAGCGATCGCGGCGCCCCGTAAAGGGACGCCCTACGACACCGGCGCCCCGTAAAGGGACGCCCTACGACACCGGCGCCCCGTAAAGGGGCGCCCTACACGTGGGATATACCGTGTGCTACATCGGCGCCCCGTAAAGGGGCGCCCTACCCCGTGAAGCGACGCCCTGAAACGGATGAACCCGGAACCCGTGCTTACGCTTCCGCCGGGCTGTCGGGCCGAACCCGCGCGCGCCAGAGCAGCTTCGCCCGTTCGATGCCCTCTTCAGCAAGTGAATAGCTGACGGGGACGACGAGCAGCGTGAGGAACAGACAGAGCGACTGCCCGCCGATGATCGTGACCGCGATGTCGCCGCGCTGCGCCGCGCCGGCGCCGCTGCCGAGCGCGGTCGGCACGAGGCCGGCGACGATCGCCGCCGTCGTCATCAGGATGGGCCGCAGCCGCGTTTCCGACGCCTGCACGAGCGCGTCGCGGAGCGGCATGCCCTGGCGGCGCAGCACGTTCGTGTAGTCGACCTGCAGGATCGAGTTCTTCTTCACGATCCCGAGCAGCAGGAGCACACCCAGCGCGCTCCAGAGATTGAGCGTGCGGCCCGTCATCCAGAGGGTGAACAGCGCGAACGGCACCGACAACGGGAGCACCGTCATGATGACGAGCGGCTGCACGAAGCTCTCGAACTGCATCGCGAGGACGATGTAAATGAAGATGCTCGCCAGGGTCAGCGCAATCACGATGTTGGTCGTGGTTTCGTCGAGCAGCTTCGACTGTCCGGTAAACTTCGCCGCGTAACCCGGCGGCAGATGCAGGTCACGAACGGCGCCCTGAATCTCGCGAATGGCAAGGTCGAGAGGCTGCCCCGGCTTGATGTCGGCGTAGATCCCCATCGAGAACTGACGATTGAAGCGCTGAATCACCGTCGGCCCGAACCCTCTGGCCAGGGTTGCCACGTTGTCGACGCGCACCGGAGGTCCGGCAGTCGATGGGACCATCAGGCCGCCGATAGCATCCATATCGGAGCGCTGATCCTCGCGCACACGAATCGTGACGGGGTACCGCTCCCCCGCCTCGCGGTAGCTCGAGATCTCGTCCTCTCCACTGACCATCAGCCGGAGCGCACGCGCGAGATCGGATACGCGGACGCCGAGGTCTGCCGCGCGCGCCCGGTCGACGGCGACGCGCAGTTCCGGGTTGCTGAGATTCACCACGGCTTTGGAGTCGGTGATGATCGGCAGCCGCTGGACGGCGCTCAGCAGCCGAAGGGAATCCTGCGCGAGCTGCACCAGGTCCGGTCCGGTGAGATTCACCATGATTGGATAGGACGACGCCTCGCCGCCCCCGAGCGGGGTGCGCAGAATGACGGTCGGCTTGTACGCAGGATACTTCGCCATCACATCGCGGACGCGCGCAGCAATCTGGTCGGCGCTCGAGGATCTCTCGGCCAGCGGCTGCAACGTGACGAGGATGTGAGAATGGTTCACGCGTTCGAAGATCGTCGGCATCACGTGTGCGACGCCCGGGATGGCCTGGATCTGCGGCGACAGTTCCAGCACCGCTTTCTCGGTTCCGGCGAGCGAGGTCCCCTCCGGGGTGTCGATCACGAGCTGAAAATCGCCCATGTCCTCGTTGGGCAGGAACGAACGGCCGATGCTGCGCGCGAACACGAATGTCAGCGCGAATACGATCACGCTGACGGCCACGATCGCGGTGCGGTGATCGAGCGACCACAAGAGGCACCGCCGGTACCCGCGATCGACTTTTCCGAAGAACCCTTCGTCGTGCCGGTGGATCCGTCCGTCCGTTCGGACCACGCGCGCGCTCAGCATCGGCGTGAGCGTCAGGCTGACGAGCAGCGACACCATGACCGCGAACGCCATCGTGAACCCGAACGGGTAGATGAAGCGCTGCGTGTAGCCGGTCATGAACGCGACCGGCAGGAAGATGACGATGAGCGACACCGATGTCGCGATGACGGCAAGCGTCACTTCGTTCGTGCCCTCGATCGCGGCGCGGAACGGCGGCGTCGCTTCTTCCTGCATGTGCCGGAAGATGTTCTCGAGCACGACGATCGCGTCGTCGATGACGATTCCGACGGCGAGCGTCAATCCGAGCAGCGTCATGCTGTTCAGCGTGAACCCCGCCGCGCGGATGAGCGCGAAGGCTGCAATGATCGACGCAGGAATGGCCAGCGACGCCACGAGCACGACCCGCAGGTTGCGGATGAAGATCATGATCACGATGCTCGCGAAGAGGCTTCCGAAGATGAGATGCTCTTCGAGCGACGCGATCGACGCGCGAATGAACTTGGAGTCGTCGCGTGTGGTGGTGATCTGCACCTCTGGCGGGAGCTGCGCGCGCAGCGAGTCGAGCTTCTTCTTCACCGCCTCGACGACCTGGACGGTGTTCTGCCCGGATTGACGCCTCACGTCCATGACGACGGCGCGATTGCCGTCGAGGAACGCGCCGGTCGTGGCGTCTTCCGTGGTGTCCTCCGTCGTCGCCACATCGTCGAGGCGGATCGGCACTTTGTTCGTCGTGGCGACGACGATGTTGCGGAACTGGTCCGTCGACTCGAGGCGGCCGAGCGTGCGCAGCGTCAGTTCCGCGTCCCCCTGCTCGATCCGTCCGCCGGGAACTTCGACGTTCTCGGACACGATCGCGTTGGTCACGTCCTGAACCGTCAGATTGTGGGCGTTCAGCTTCTCGACGTCGATCGTCACGCGGATCTGCCGGGCGCGTCCGCCGGAGATCGTCACGTCGCCGACGCCGTCGACGGTCTCGATCGCCCGGCTGATCTGCTTGTCCGCCATTTCGGTCAGCGCGCGGATCGGCAGCGGACCTGATAAAGCGAAGCTGAGGACGGGATCGGCGTCCGGATCGACCTTCGTGATGACCGGCGGAAGCAGTTCCGGCGGCAGATCGCGGATCGCGGTCGCGACCTTCTCGCGGACGTCCTGCGCCGCGCTGTCGATGTCGCGCTCGAGGACGAACTTGATCGTGATCCGCACGCTGCCTTCGCGGATCGTCGTGTTCATCTCGTCGATGCCGGCAATGCTGCTGAGCGCCTGTTCGGTGGGCTCCGCGACAGCGCTGTTCAGCTCGTCGGGACTCGCGCCGGGCAGCGACATGTTCACCGCAACCGTCGCGGGATCCGCTTTCGGCAGTAGGTCGACGCTCAGATCGCGGAACGAGAAGATCCCCGTGACGACGAACAGCGTCACGAGCATGGTGGTGAAGACGGGGCGTTTGACGCAGAACGAGGCGATCGACATCGATGTCAACTACACAACTGCACAATTACCAACTACTCAAGACGTCCACTTCCAACTCCTTGTGTAGTTGGTCGTTGTGAAGCTGCGTAGTTGTCACAATTACTTCTCAGTGATCTTCATGCCGTCCGCCAGTTGCTCGACGTCCCTGGCGACGAGCGTGGTGCCGGCATCGATGCCCTTGCTGACCTCGACGCGGTCGCCAATCCGATCGCCGAGCACCACTTCGCGGCCCGTCAGCGTGCCGTCCTGGACGACGAACACGCGGTTGGTGCCGTAGCGGCTCTGGACGGCCGACGCGGGAATCGTGACCGCGCGGTCGACGTGATCCGTCGTGATCTGCACGCGCGCGAACGTCCCGGGCTTCAGCCGGCCGTCCGGGTTCGGGACTTCGCCTTCGATCGCAAACGCGCGCGACTTCAAATTTACGGAAGGACTGATGCGCACGACCTTGCCGTCGAAGGTCTCGTCCGGATACGCGTCGACGTGCACCGCAACCGGACGTCCCGTTTCGATCCACGGCGCGAATTTCTCCGGCACTTCGGCCGTCAGCTTCAGCGGCTGAAGCCGGACGATGCGCATGATCGGTGTCTGCGGCTGGACGAACTGTCCGAGCGAGACGAGCCGCTCGGCGACGTAGCCGTCGAACGGCGCGCGGATGACGGTATCGCGCAGCTCGCGTTCGGCCAGTTGGAGCGATGAGGACTGCGCCTGGATGTCGGCGCGCAGTTGGCGCGCGGAGGCCAGGGCTTGATCGTGGGCGGCCTTCGCCGTGTCGTACCGCGTCTGCGCCGCGTCGAAGTCGGATTGCGACAGCAGCTTTCGCGCAGCGAGGCTCTTGGCACGCTCGAGCTGCTGGGTCGCTTCCGAGAGCTGTGCCGTACTGCTGACGACCTCTGGCACTTGATCGAGCGCGGGCAAATCGCCTTCGGCCGGCGCGCCGTACTTCGCACGAGCCTGCGCGAGCGCCGCCCGCTGCGTGTCCGCGCGATACCTCGCCTTTTCCGCATCCAGCTCGACGAGCGGTGTGCCGGCCTGCACCTTGTCGCCAAGATCGTGCGCAAGCGTGGCGACCCGGCCCTCCACTTCCGAGGACACGACGACTTCTTCGCGCGCGGCAAGCGTACCGATGACCTCGACGGCGCGGCGCAGCTCCCTGACCTGCGCCCGTTCGGTCTTCACGGGACGGCTGTGCTGTTCGGCGGCCGCGACTTGCTTCTCGCTGGAGCAGCCGGACAGCACGGCACACGACACGATGACGGTGAGCGGCAGGTATAAACGACGCAAAACGGACAGGCTCCCTCTCTGCGCGACGGGTATTCGGAAGGAAACAATATTATATGCAGGTGCGGCGTGCGGAGTGCGGAACGCGGCGTGAGGCGTGCGGAGTGCGGGGTGCGGAACGCGGCGTGAGGCGTGCGGAGTGCGGAGTGCGGCGTGCGGGGTGCGGAACGGCGGCGTGCGGCGTGCGGAACGCGGCGTGCGGAGTGCGGCGTCCGGGGTGCGGCGTGCGGAACGCGGATGCGGCGTGCGGAACGCGGAGTGCGGCGTCCGGGGTGCGAGGCGGGAGGGCGAGGGGGAGGCGGGAGGCTGGAGGCGCGAGGCGCGAGGCGCAAGGCGCAAGGCGTGATTATGGGAAAGGCGTCCGGACGTGCTCCGTTTATGTAGGGCGTCCCTTTACGGGACGCCGTTCTTGATTGCAATCTCGGCTCTGCTCGTCGCGTGCACGGCCGCGCCTCTTCCGTACGCGGAACAGATTCAGAAGTGGCGCGCCGAAAAGGACGCGTTCATGCGGGAGTCGTCGGAGTCGCCGGTGCCGGCGAGGGAGCGGACGAGCTTTCCCGCACTCACCTATTTCGCCGTCGACCCGGCGTTCCGCACGCCCGCGGCGCTGGAGGAACTCGGAGGCGGACCTCCGATCGAGATGCCGACGTCGACTGGTCAGGTGCGGAAGATGCGCCGCGTCGGCCGCCTGTCGTTCACGTTGAAGGGACGGCAGTTCGCGCTCACCGCGTTCGTCGAAGCGGACGAAACCGACATGCGGCGGCTCTTCGTCCCCTTCGGCGACCTGACGAACAGAACCGAAACGTACCCCGGCGGCCGCTATCTCGATCTCGACCGCACCGCCACCGGAATCTACGATCTCGACTTCAACAAGGCCTACAACCCGTTCTGCTACTACAACGCGTCCTACGACTGCCCGATTCCGCCGCCGGAAAATCGCCTCGATATCGCTGTTCTGGCCGGTGAAAAGGTGAGGCCACATTAACTTCAAAACTTCCAACTCCCAACGCCCAATTCCCAACTCCCAACACCCAATTCCGACTCCCAACTTCCAACTCCCAAAGGTTCCCTGAGAGTCGAGCATCGAATTGAGAGTCGGCATTTGGGCGTTGGGAGTTGGGAGTTGGGAGTTTTCCTATCGCATGATCCAAGCTATCGTCTTC
>JAICSD010000340.1 GCA_025937075.1 Vicinamibacteria bacterium
CGAGATCCAGCCGCGGCTGAAGAGCTCTCGCGTGAACAAGGGCGCGCTCGTCGGCAGCACGATCGAGGGATCGCCGGCCGCACAGGCCGGGTTCGAGCCCGGCGACATCCTGACGCGGCTCGGCGACCGCGACGTCGACGTGCAGTTCGCAGAGGAAGTCCCCGTCTTCAATCAGTACGTCATGCGCCTGCCGCTCGGGCAGAAGGTCGACGCGACCGTGCTGCGCAGCGGATCGGAGAAGACGCTTCACGTTGTGCCCGTGGAGCGCGCCAGCGTCGAAGCGCCGGTCAAGGAATTGCCGCTGCTTGGTCTCACCGCGTCGAACGTGTCGTTCTGGTCCGCGAAGGAGCTGAAACGAAAGAGCCTCGATGGCGTGCGCGTGCGCGACGTCCGTCCCGGCGGCGCCTCGGCCGAAGCCAGGCCCTCGCTCGACGATGACGATGTGATTGTTGAGATGGACGGCGCCCCGGTGCGCGACGTGGACGCGCTCTCGGCGGCGCTCGAGAAAGCGGTGAAGGGATCGGCCGAACCCGTTCCGACGCTGCTTGGCTTCGAACGCTCCGGCGAGCGCTTGATGACCGTGGTGAGCCTGAACGGATCGGCGTTGGACGACCCGGGACGCGAGGCGACGAAGGCGTGGCTTCCGATCAATACGCAGGTGCTGACGCCCGAACTGGCCGACATGCTGAAGGCGAAGGGGCGCAGCGGATTTCGCGTCACGCAGTTGCTGAACGGATCGGCAGGGCTGGGCCTTCACGTGGGAGACATCATCCTCGCCGTCAACGACGACGGGCTGCAGGCGTCGCAGCCAACCGACGCGGAGCTCCTGGCCACGACGATTCGTCAGTACAAGATCGGCACCGACGTGCAGCTGACGGTGCTCAGAGGCGACCGCGAGGAGAAGCTGCAGGTGAAGCTCCAGCCCTCGCCGCGCCTGCCTCGCGAGATGAAGAAGTACGACGACGATACGTTCGAGTTCCGCGTGCGCGACGTGTCGCCGATCGATCGGGAGCGGGGCGGGTGGCCTGAAGGGGAGGGCGTGCTCGTCGAGTCGGTCGCCGAGGGCGGGTGGGCGGCGCTCGGCCATCTCGCAGAGGGCGATCTGATCCTGACGATCAACGGCGAGAAGGTCGCCGGCGTCGCGGACGTGCAACAGAAGATGGCGCAGATTTCGGCCGCGCGTCCGCCGACCGTCGTGCTCTCCGTGCGGCGCGGCATCCGGACGTTTTTCGTCGAAATGCAGACTGCGTGGACCCGATGAGAAGGAGACAGCGCATGCGCGTGCGCGCGTTCGCCGCGGCGGTTGGCCTCGTGCTTCTCGTTCCGGCGGCAGGCGGCGCGCAGAGCGATGCGCGCGCCGCAGCCCGCGATCTCGTCCGCAAATGGCAGGACGCCATCGTCAACGTTCGCGTCACGCTCAAGCTGCGCATGTCGATGGCGGGCCGCGAGATGAACGCGAGCGACGATTCGGCGGACACTGTCGGAACGGTCATCGATCCGTCGGGTCTCACGGTGCTCTCGCTCGGCGCCCTCAATCCGGGCGCCATGATGAACAAGATCATCGGGGCGACGTCGCAAGGAAGCGGCGACCGCCCGCAATTGAACAGCGAGCCGACCGACGTGAAGATCCGTTTCCCGGACGGGCGTGAAGTGTCGGCGCGGATCGTGCTTCGCGACGAGGATCTGGACCTTGCCTTCCTGATGCCGATCGCGAAGCTCGACAAGCCGCTCGTCGCGATCGATCTGACGAACGCGACGAAGCCGTCGCTGCTCGACGAGGTCATCGTGCTCTCGCGGCTGGGGCGCGTCGGCGGGTGGGCGCCTGCCGCCGCGCTGCACAACATCGGCGCGATTATCGAGAAGCCGCGGACGTTCTTCGTGACCGACGCGACGGGGAACGGCGCCTCGATGGGCACGCCCGCGTTCTTGCCCAACGGCAAGATCGTCGGCCTGATGACGCTTCGCTCCGTCGATCCCGGCCGTCCGGGCATGCTGGCCATGATGGGAAACTCGGAAGGCTTCGGGCTGCTGCCCGTCATTCTGCCCGCGGAGGACGTCCTCGAGATCGCGAAACAGGCAACGGCGAAGTAGGCCATCATGGCCGAATCAGGGACCGGCCGACAGCATGATGGCGGCGCGCAAAGCGCGCCGGCGAGGAGCCTCGGTTGATCATTTGATGCAGACCATCGCGCATTACAACCTGCTCGAGCAGATTGGCAAGGGTGGGCTGGGGGATACCTGGCGCGCGCGCGACTCGCGCGTGGGCCGGACGGTGGCGATCAAGCTGATCGCGGCCGACGTGGCGCCGGATCAGCAGCGGCGCGATCTCCTGCTCCAGGAAGCGCGGACGGCCGCGACGCTGTCGCACCCGAACGTGTCCACCCTGTTCGATACGGGGGATGCCGACGGGCAGATCTACCTCGCGTACGAGTACGCCCCGGGCAGCCCGCTGCGCGGCGAGATGTCGGGCGGGGCACTGAACCCGCGCCGGGCGCTGGAGCTCGCAACGCAGCTCGCCGACGGCGTCGCCGACGCGCACGCGCACGGCATCGTGCACGGCGATCTGCGCCCCGAGACGATCATCATCACGACGAAGGGCAGCGCGAAGATTCTCGATTTCGGGTTCGCGCGATGGACCCGCGGCGGCATGCTGCGCGCTCGCGCTGCGAGGGACCCGGACGCGCTGCCCGCGGATGCCGTCAAGGTGCTCGCGTATCTGTCGCCCGAACAGGCGCTCGGAGGCGCCGTCGACAGCCGCACCGACGTGTTCTCGCTCGGCACCATCACGTTCGAGCTGTTGACCGGCCGCAATCCGTTCACCGGGGCGACGCCCGCCGATACGGTCGTCAACGTCATTCAGGGGCGCGTGCCGGCTGCCTCCGAGATCAATCCGTCGGTTCCGGCCGCCGTCGATCCGATCCTCGCGCGCGCGCTCGCGCGTGATCTCTCGGAGCGCCATCAGGGTGTTGCCGAATTCGCGTCGGACCTGCGATCGGTCTTGGACTCGCTGGAGCCGCGGGCCTTCGAGCCGCCGCAGGATTCGGGCCTGCTGGCGCTCGACGAGACCCCCGACAAGTCGCCGTCCGCGACAGGCCTGCTCATTGGCGCCATCGCCGCCGCTGTCGCCGCGGCGGGGGTCGTGTGGTGGTGGCTCTCCGGCTGATCGCTTCGCTGCTTGTCAATGCTGAATGCCGAACGGTGCTCGAGCGAACCGCCTCTGATCACGATCGATGACGTGCGTGCGGCGGCAGCGCGCCTGCGCGGGTCCGTCTTCCACACGCCCGCGCGCAGGTCCGAGTGGTTGTCGGACGCGACGGGCGCCGACGTCTTTCTGAAGCTGGAAATCGTTCAGCCCACGGGCTCGTACAAGATTCGTGGCGCATTCAACGCGGCGATGGCCGTTCGCGAGCGCGAACCTGCCGCCCGGTTGGTGACGGCGTCGGCCGGCAATCACGGCCTCGGGCTCGCGCGTGCGGCACGCCAGATGTCGCTCCCGTTGACCGTGTTCGTCCCGTCCGGTGCGCCGCGCGCGAAGATCGACCCAATCCGAGCATCGGGAGCCGCGGTGGAGTTCTGCCCGACCTATGACGAAGCGGAGCGCGCGGCGAAGCGGTCCGCGGCCTCAGACGGCGCGCTGTACATCTCGCCGTACTCGCATCCGGACGTGATGGCCGGCGCTGGTACGATTGCGCTGGAGCTGATCGACGACCTGGCGACGGTCGATGCGATCGTCGTCCCCGTCGGGGGCGGTGGTTTGATTAGCGGTATTGCGATAGCCGCACGCGCGCTCTTGCCCGCCGTGGAGATCATCGGGGTCGAGGTCGAGGCTTCATGCCCGTTCACCCGCAGCCTCGCCGCGGGACAGATCGTGCCGATCGATGTGAAGCCCTCAATTGCTGATGGGCTCACGGGAAATCTCGATCCCGACACGATCACCTTCGACGTCGTGCGCCGACTGGTCAGCCGTATCGAGGTTGTCGATGAAGGCGCGCTGAGGCGGGCGCTTCGTGACGTCGTGCTGCAGGAGCACGTAATCGTTGAAGGCGCAGCGGCGGTGGGAGTCGCGGCGCTGCTGTCAGGCGGGTTGGATTTCGCCCGTCGCAGCGTCGTGGTGATCTTGACGGGGGCGAACATCGATCGCGAGCGCCTGGTGGATGCGATTTCAGGAAACGCGTGATGACCGTCGGCATTCGGTCAGCCGGCATTGACGAGGATCGCGGCGAGACGGCCGGCGAATGCGGACCTCGGCATCACCTCGTCGGCGCCGGCGTTCCGCGCCGCGGCAATCAGTTCGGTGTGGACGTGTGAGGCGAATCCGAGCGTGCGGATGCCCGCCAAGGCGGGGTCGCCCTTCAGCGCCGCAATCGTGTCGATCGGATTGGTCTTCCCGCTGTTCAGATCGAAGATCGCAAGCGTGGGCCCGAGCGTGCGCGCCTGACTGAGGATCTCCTCGGGTGATCGCGCGAACTGCACGTCCACGCCGAGCTGCTTCGCGGTCGCGCGGATCTTGGAGCTGAAGAGCAGGTCGTCGACCGCCGCGAGAATCGCCATGCGGCGATCATATCCGGTTTGGCATTCAGCGCATCTCCTCTCGATACAGCGCGCGGCCGTTGGCGATGGCGGAGACCACGACCGTGACGAGCAGTCCTGTGAACGCGATCCATGCGCCCACGTCGAACAAGCGCCACGGTGATCCGAACAGCGACACCGTCGGCGATCGGAGCAGCATCATGGCACCGGCGGCGAGGACAATCCGCAGCTCTGTTGGACCGATGCGCCAGAATGCCATCCGGAACTCACGCCTGACGTGCGCTGCCAGGGCGATGTCAATCATCAGCAGATAGTAGGCGCTCAGGAACGCGAGACCGGCAGTCTGCGTCATGAAGCCGCCCAGAATGAGTCCGGCGGTGAGAAGCCCCATGCCGCCGGCATCGAGCACGTGATCCACGTAGTAGCCGTAGCGCGGCCGTTCCTCGCGCCGCACGCGAGCGAGCGTTCCATCGAGACTATCGCCCAGCCAGTTGAGGGACAGCATCAGAGGCACCGCAAGGAGCGCGCGCGGATGCGCGCTCGCAATCCAGAACGCCGCGCCGGCGCCCCCCATCGCCGCAGCGCCCAGCGTCGTCAGATGATCGGAATTGATGCGCGAGGGCAGACGGCGCGCGA
>JAICSD010000491.1 GCA_025937075.1 Vicinamibacteria bacterium
CGGCACGGTCGTCGCCTACACCGCCATTGTCGATGTGGCCAATCCAGGAGAACGGCTGCGTCCCGGCATGACGGCGATCATCACCCTGCCAGGATCGAGAAAGGATTCGGTCGTGCGGATTCCGAACGCGGCTCTGTCGTTCGAGCCGACGCCCGAGGTGCTTCGAGCACTGAACGGCCACGCATCGGTGCCGGCGACCCCCGCATCACCGATGGACCACTCGGCGAAGGTCTGGGTGTACGCAGCCGGATCGCTGACACCGCGCATCGTCCAGACGGGGCTTGCCGACGACAGATGGACCGAGGTACTCGGCGGATCCCTGCATCCGAACGACGCGCTGGCCACGGGAATCTCGAAGGCGCCGTAAGCGCTGGCATGTAGACAACCTACAGCCAAGGGATGTAGACTGTCTACATCATGGCGTCCGCGCGAACGGACAAGGATCGGATGGAGCTGCTGCAGGGCACGCTGGACATGCTCGTCCTGCAGACGCTCCTCTGGGGCCCCCAGCACGGCTACGGCATCGGCCAGACGATCCGCATGCGCACAGGCGAGGTGTTGCAGGTCGAGACCGGATCGCTGTATCCCGCGCTTCATCGACTCGAGAAGCAGGGCTGGGTCAAGTCGAAGTGGGACGTCTCCGAGCGCAACCAGCGCGCGAAGTACTACCAGCTCACGCCGGCGGGGAAGAAGCAGCTCTCGACCCAGCGCAGCCGCTGGAAGCAGATGATTGACGCGATTGGCGGGCTGATGAGTACTGAAGAGAGCGAGGGCCTGCCGTGAGGATCTGGCCGTGGACCGCGCGGCGCGATCGCGAGATCGACGACGAAATCGAGACGCACCTCCGGATGGCGGGTGGATCGAATGGATCGAGGCGAGTCGAGGGATGCCGCGGAGCTCGCCGTCCGCCGCGAGTTCGGCAATCGAACACTGATCGCTGAGATCCCAGAGGCAGCGGACTCGATCGCCAGCAGCTCTCGCAGAAATATCGGGAGCTGCTGGATCGCCTCGAGGCGATCCCCGGCGTCCGGTCGGCAACCGTTTGCGGCGTGACCCCCTCGTCGGGTGCGGGGGCATCCCGTCTCGTCACGGTCGAGGGCTTTCGCGAGGACGTGACCTCGCGTCTGTTCGTCTGGTTGAACTGGGTAGGGCCGAAGTACTTCGAGACGCTCCGTACGCCGCTGCTGTCCGGACGCGATTTCACGTTCGAGGATGCATCACATCCTCGGAGCCTACGTTCCTGCCCGCCGCGCAGCGCGCGTGGATCCGATCGCTGCGCTACGGCATGATTGATCACAGGAGATTCGGTGTAATACCAGAGGAAACCAGGAGTTCACGGGAAGAAATAGAAACTCCTGATCTCCTGATCTCCTGATCTCCTGATCTCCTGATCTCCTGATCTCCTGATCTCCTGTTATCAATCTCTTGGTCTCCTGGTCTCCTGTGATCACTCGGGGGCCGGGCGCAGGCGTCCCAGCGGCAGCTTTCCCAGCCACTCCTTCGCGCGCCTGCCGACGACCGCACGCTCGAGCGCATCGAACTTGACGTACGCGACGGGCACGAGCAGCAGCGTCAGGAACAGGCAGAGCGACTGGCCGCCGATGATCGTGACCGCGATGGCCGCACGGCCGGTGCCGCCGATCCCGATCCCAAGCGAGGTCGGGATGAGGCCCGCGATGATCGCCGTGGTCGTCATCAGGATCGGCCGCAGCCGCGTGCGGCAGGACTCGACGATCGCCTCGCGCAGCGGCACGCCGCGCGCGCGGAGGACGTTCGCGTAGTCGACCTGCAGGATGGAATTCTTCTTCACGATGCCGAGCAGGAGCAGCATGCCGAGCGCGCTCCACAGGTTCAGCGTACGGCCGGTAATCCACAGCGTGAACAGCGCGAACGGCACCGCGATCGGCAGCACCAGCATGATGACGACCGGTTGCAGGAAGCTTTCGAACTGCGACGCGAGCACCATGTAGACGAAGATCATCGCGAGGCTGATCGCCATCACCAGGTTCGCCGTCGTCTCGTCGAGGATCTTGGACTGCCCCTGCAGCCGCCACGACATCGTTCCCGGCATATTGAGGCCGGCGAGCATGCGGCGGACGTCGTTCGACGCTTCGTCCAGCGCGTGTCCGGGTGCCACGTCCGCGATCAGATTGACGGTGAATTGCCGGTTCGATCGCTGCAGCGTCGTCGGCCCCAGACCGCGTTCCAGGCGCGCGATGTTGTCGATGCGCACGGGACCTGCGGGTGACGGCACCGTGAGCTGTCCAATCTCCTCGATGTCGCGGCGCTGATTCTCCAGCACGCGAATCTTCACCGGATACTGCTCGGCGCCTTCCTTGTAGAACGAGATCTCGTCGTCGCCCGCTACCGCGAGCCGCAGCGTATTGCCGATCGTCGCCATTCGGACGCCCAGATCGGCGGCGCGCTTACGGTCGACGTCCACGTGCACCTCGGGATTCGACAGATTCAACCCGATCTTGACTTCCGTGAGGCTCGGGATCTTCTGCGCCGCAACCAGCGCCCGCTTCGAATACACCGCAATCTGCTCGAGATCCGGCCCGAGAATGTTCGCCGAGATCGCGAAGCCGCCCGTCCCTTCACCGCTGCCCAGCGCGGTGCGCGACGTAATCGACGGCCGGTAACCGGGATGCGCGGCGACCCGGCGGCGCATTTCGGTAATGATGTCCGCCTGCGAGTTCTTCCGCTCGTCGAGCGGAAGCGCCTGGCAGAGGAAATGGATGTGCGTTGGCGACCCCGCGACGCCGGAGACGCCGATAGACGGTTCGATCTGCGCGACCCCTTCGATTCCGTTCAGCTCGTTCAACAGACTGAACGCAATCTCGCTCGTGCCCTCCAGCGACGTGCCTTCGGGC
>JAICSD010000545.1 GCA_025937075.1 Vicinamibacteria bacterium
GCGCGAAGCGCTCGCCTACGCGACCCAGGCGCCCGGGATGGCGACGGCCGCGCCAGGGTCGCGTCTCTCGACGCAGGGAAACACCGGCGTCAACAGCGCCGGCGCACGCGAGGCGGCAAACAACTTCCTGCTGGACGGCGTCGACAACAATGATCTCTTCCTCAACCGGCTCGTCATCAACCCGAGTCTGGATGCCGTCCAGGAGTTCGCGCTGCTGCAGAACACGTACGATGCGGAATACGGACGCAGCTCCGGAGCGCAGCTCAACGTCGTCCTCAAGTCGGGTACGCGCGTGCTGCACGGATCGGCGTACGAGTTCTTCCGCCACTCCAGTCTGGACGCACGGAATCCCTTCGAACCGGAAGACGCGCCGCGTCCCAGTCTGCCGCGCCATCAGTTCGGCGGCACGATCGGCGGACAGATCAAAGACAAGCCGTCGTTCTATTTCTTCAGCGTGGAAGGTATTCGCGCACGGGACTCCGAGACGCGCATCGCACACGTGCCAACGGCGCTCGAGCGTGCCGGGGATTTCAGCCAGAGCGCCGTCACCGTCCGCGATCCGTTCACGGGGCAGCCGTTCGCGGGCAACGTCATTCCCGCCGGGCGGATGAGCGCTGCGGGCGTGAAGGCTGCGAATCTCTATCCGCTTCCCAATCGGCCGAACAGCGATGCCAACTTCGTCTCGTCGCCGATCTCGGAGCGCGATGCCGTGCAGTGGACGATCAAGACGGACCATCGCGTCTGGCACGGCAAGCCGCTGAGCGTCCGCTACAGCTTCAGCCGCGACAACCGCGACCTGCCGTTCCCGGTGCGCAGCCGGAATCTGCCGGGTTTCGGCGTCTCGGTGCTCGATCAGGGACAGAACTTCGGCGTGAGCTTCACGCAGACGCCGACGATGCGCATGGTGAACGAGCTGCGAGTCGGGATCAACGCGCTGCACCGGAACAACGCGCCGCAGGACGCGGGCACCAACGGCTTCAGCACGCTCGGGATCAACGGCCCGTCGCTCGGCGACGTGGACCGAGGCTTTCCGGTGCTCGTCCTGCCGGGTTTCGAGTCGCTCGGCGACGATCCAAACCTGCCGGTCGATCGAAAGACGCGAACGATTCACGTGGCCGATGCCTTGACGTTCGAGAAAGGCCGTCATCACCTGAAGACGGGTGGAGAGCTGCGGTCCTATCGATCCGACGGATACAACCACTTGTTCGCGCGGGGCCAGGCGACGTTCCAGGGCGTGTTCACCGGCAGCTCTGTTGGCGATCTGCTTCTTGGTTTCCCGACCGTCACGCTGCTCGGCGTGAATGACAACCGCCAGGCGCTCCGCACCTGGGCGGTGAACGGCTTCCTGCAGGACGACTGGCGCATTGCCCGCCGCCTCACGATCAATGGCGGGATTCGCTACGAGTACAACGCGCCGCCGTACGACGCCGGCGACCGGATGCGGATCTTCGATCTGAACGCGAACCAACTGCTTCAGGTCGGCACGAACGGAGTCCCGCGTTCGGGACTCGAGAGCGATCTGAACAACCTCGCGCCGCGCGTGGGCGCGAGCTGGGACGTCACGGGGAACGGCAAGCTGCTCGTGCGCGGCGGCTACGGCATCTTCTACGACAGCGGCACGCTGATCGAGAACTCCGCGCTCTACTTCAATCCGCCCTACTGGACGCTGCAGCTCTTCGTCCCGAGCCCACTGCCGGTCAGCCTGCAGTCGCCTTTTCCAACCGGCCGCGCGATTACACCGAAGCCGTCCATCAACACCATGGACCCGCGC
>JAICSD010000324.1 GCA_025937075.1 Vicinamibacteria bacterium
AAAAGCTGGTCCGCGTCATCGTGTACCCGATCGCGGTCGGGAAGATCTGGAAGATCCACGACAGCGATTTCCACAACGCGCCGATGCCGAGACCGGTAATCACCGTTCTCGCGAGGGCGCCGCCGCGCTCCCCGGCGACGAGCACGTCGGCGCACGCGGCACCTTCGGGATAGGGGAGCACGCCGTGCTCCTTGACGATCAGCGCGCGCCGCAGCGGCACCATCATCAGGACGCCCATGATGCCTCCGGCGAACGCGAGCATCATGATCTGGAAGTACCGGAAATATCCCGGCCCATTCGGCGTGAGAAAGATCAGCGCCGGAATCGTGAAGACGACGCCGCCGGCGACCGATTCGCCGGCCGACCCGATCGTCTGCACGATGTTGTTCTCCAGGATCGTGGACCCGCCCAGCCGCTTCAGGACGGAGATCGCGAGCACGGCGATCGGGATCGACGCGCTCACCGTCAGGCCGGCCCGGAGGCCGAGATAGACGGTCGACGCACCGAAAATGAGGCCGAAGACCACCCCGAGCACGACGGCTTTTACCGTGAACTCCGCGGGCGACTGCGTGGGCGGCACGAAGGGCTGGAAGGACGTCCGCGCGGGGGCCGGGGCCGTGACGGTCGTATGCGCCATGGGAGGATATTAATCCCGAATCCCTTATCACTAATCCCGAATCCCTTATCACTAATCCCGAATCCCTTATCACTAATCCTGAATCCCGAATCCTCCAATCCCGGATCCCCGGATCCGACCGCCGATTCAGCCCCTATAATCGCTTGTGACGAAGGAGAACAAACTCGCCACCGATCCCGCTGCGCGCGTGGTTGCGGAACCCGTTTCCGAGTTGACGACGAACCGGCTGTCCGTTTACCTCCGCTGTCTCAATACGCTCGACGCCGGGGGCGTGCGGACGATTTCCTCCCAGGCGCTTGCCGAGCAGTTTCATCTCAACGCCGCGCAGATCCGGAAGGACCTCGCGTACTTCGGCGAGTTCGGGGTGCGCGGCATCGGCTACTACGTCAAGGAGCTGCGGCGCCACCTGCGGCAGATCCTGGGTCTCGATCGCGGCGTCCGCGTGGCAATCATGGGGGCGGGGAACCTGGGGCTCGCGCTCGCGGACTACCCGGGATTCCGCGACGAAGGCTTCGAGATTGTCGCGCTGTTCGATGCGATGAAGGACAAGGTCGGGCGCCGATCACGGGGCGGCGTGCTGATCTACGATACGCGCGACTTCCGGCGCGTGGTCAAGCGAGAGGGCATCGGGATTGTCGTGATCGCGGTCCCGGCGAACTCGGCCCAGCACGTCGTCAGCACGGTCGTGGGCGCGGGCATCAAAGCGATTCTGAATTTCTCGCCCGGCACGGTGAAGGTGCCGCGCGGCGTCAAGCTGAAGAGCGTTGACCTGACGGTCTCGCTCGAAAGTCTCTCGTTTTTTCTCGCCCAGGGTGGAGGGCTTGACCATGCCTAAAGGCGGCCGGCAGAAGGCAGCGCGGGCGCGCGAGCTGTCGCACGTGGACGAGGCGGGGCGGATCCGCATGGTGGACGTCAGCGCAAAACCCGCGACGATGCGCGAGGCGATTGCGGCCGGACATATTCGTGTGTCGCGCGACGCGCTCGAGCAGGTTCGTGCGGGTGCCGTCGAGAAAGGCGATCCGCTGGAGACCGCCAGGCTCGCCGGCATCATGGCGGCGAAGCAGACCTCGTCGCTGATTCCGTTGTGCCATCCGCTTCCGATCTCCCACGCGGACGTGCACCTCACGCCTGTCGACGACGGGTATGAGATCGAGGCGCGCGTGAGAACCACGGCGCCGACGGGAGTCGAGATGGAAGCGATGAGCGCCGTGGCCGTCGCGGCCCTGACGATCTACGACATGCTCAAGGCGGTCGACAGGGCCATGGTGATTGGCGAGATCCGGCTCATGCAGAAGAGCGGCGGCCGCAGCGGCACGTGGCGGCGCGGCGTCGCCGGACGATGACGATTCTCGTCGCGATCTACAGCGACATTCGATCGTGGTGCATCCCGGAGTCGCATGTCTCGGCGCTGCGAACCTGGTTTCCGGAACATTCGTTCGTACGGGCCGATTCGGACGAGCAGACGCGCGCGTCGATCGTGGACGCCGACGTCGCGTTCAGCTCGCGCATCGAGCCGCATCATCTCGCCGCGGCAGGTCGACTGCGCTGGATTCACAGTCCTGCCGCAGGCGTCGGGAGCATGCTGTTTCCGTCGATGGTGGCGAGCCCCGTCGTCATGACGAACTCGCGCGGCGTCAGCGCGGGGACGATCGCCGAACACGTCGTTGCGGTCACGCTCGTGCTGTTCCGCGACATGCGCCTGGCGTGGCGCCGGCAGTCGGAGGGCCGATGGGCGCAGGACGAATTCAACACGGGCCGATCCGTCCGTACGCTGCGCGGTTCGCGCACGCTGGTCGTGGGTCTTGGCGCCATCGGCTCCGAAACCGCGCGTCTGCTCGCGGCGTTCGGGGCCGAGGTGACGGGCATCCGGCGTCGCGTCGATCTGCCGCGGCCCGCCGGCGTGCAGACTGTTCGTCCCCCGGCCGCGCTGATGGATGCCCTGGCTGAGAGCGATCTCGTCGTCATTGCGGCGCCGCATACGCCGCAGACACGCCACCTGATTGGCGCGGCGGAGCTCGCCCGGATGAAACCAGGTTCCGTGCTGGTCAACGTGAGCCGCGGATCGCTGGTCGACGAATGCGCGCTGGTGGACGCGCTCGACAAGGGGTTGCTTGGCGCCGCGGCGCTCGATGTGTTCGAGGCCGAGCCGCTGCCGCGCGAGAGTCCGCTCTGGACGCACGATCGGGTCCTGGTGACGCCGCACGTCTCGGGGTTTCAGCAGCACTACTGGCGTGACGCGACCGCGCTGTTCGCGGAAAACCTCCGGAGGTTCTCCACAGGAGAGCCGCTGAGGAATGTTGTCGACAAGCAGGCGGGGTATTGATGCGCGTTAGAATTGCCCAACTGAAGTTGCGCGCTACGAACCGATGATTAGCACCGCTGAAGAGCCCGCGGCACGGCTCGAGACCGTTGCAGATCTTCCGTTCCTCGTTGCGGGGCGGTATCCCAGGCCACTCATCGTCGGCCGCTGCACGGCATCCGGCATTCGGGGCGATTCGACGCAGGAGTGGTTCGATCGCGTTCGAGATGTCTCACTCGGACTGCGCGCGCTGGGCGTGCGCTCCGGCGACCGCGTCGCGATCATTTCCGAGAGCCGGCCGGAATGGCTGCTCGCGGATCTGGCAATCCTCACAGCGAACGCCGTGACCGTGCCGATCTATCCGACGCTGTCGGCCAATCAGGCGCGCTACATCGTCCACGACAGCGGCGCGTCCATCGCGATCGTTTCGTCCGCGGAGCAGCTGGCGAAGCTTCAGTGCGTTCGTCACGAGCTGCCCGCGCTGGAAGCGATGGTCCTGTTCGATGGTGCGCCCGGCGGTGCCGCGTCGGTCCTGTCATTCGCAGATCTCGCCTCGCGCGGACACGCCCGCCTCGTCGCCGAATGGGGCACGGCGCGCGCGTTTCGCGATGATGCCCGCGCGGTCACGCGCGAGAGCCTCGCGACGATCATCTATACGTCTGGAACGACCGGCGAGCCGAAGGGCGTGATGCTCTCCCACGCGAACCTTGTCGAGAACCTCAAGGCCTCGCACGCGGTCCTTCCGGTCGGCGTCGAAGACGTCGCGCTCTCGTTCCTCCCGCTGAGCCACTCGTTCGAGCGTCTCGTGTCGTACCTGTATCTCTATGCGGGCGTGACGATCGTCTTTGCGGAATCGATGGACACGGTCCGCCGCGACATGCAGCTCGTGCGGCCGACGATCATGACGGCTGTTCCGCGCGTCTACGAGAAATTCAAGACGAACATCCTCGCCGCCGGCGCGGCGCTTCCGCAGCCGCGACGATCGCTGTTTCGCTGGGCGACCCGGGTCGCGGTGGCCCGCGGCGCCGCCGAAACACGCGGGCGTTCGGCCGGACCGCTCGTTTCCGCGCAGGCCGCGCTGGCCGACCGGTTCGTCTTCTCGAAGGTTCGCCAGAATGTAGGAGGACGCCTTCGATGTCTGGTCTCCGGCAGCGCGCCGCTGAGCGCCGAGGTGGCGGAGTTCTTCCACGGCATTGGTCTGACGATCACGGAGGGTTACGGATTGACGGAGACCTCGCCCGTCCTGACGGTGAATCCGCAGGGCGGGGCGCGCGTGGGGACCGTCGGCAAGGCGATCCCGGGTGTGGAGATCCGCATCGCTGAAGACGGCGAGATCCTCGCCCGCGGGCCGAACATCATGATGGGCTACTACAACAAGGCCGCGGCGACGGCGGAGGCGCTGGGCGACGGCTGGTTCCATACCGGTGACGTGGGCGCGCTCGACGCGAACGGGTACCTGCGCATCACGGATCGCAAGAAGGACCTGCTCGTCACCTCCGGCGGCAAGAACATTGCGCCGCAGCCGATCGAGGCCATTCTCGAGCGAAACTCGCTCGTCGCCGAGGCCGTGGTGCTCGGCGACCGGCGCCGATTCGTATCGGCCCTCATCGTGCCGGATTTCGCCGCGCTCGAACGCCGGCTCCAGGATCTCGGACGTCCACCCGCCGATCGCGCCGATCTCGTCAAGCGGGCGGACGTCCTCGCGCTGTATCAGGAGATCGTCGACGGCCTGAACGGAGAGCTGGCGCAGTTCGAGCGGATCAAGAAGATCCGACTGCTCCCGCGCGAGTTCTCCGTGCAGTCAGGTGAACTGACTCCGACCCTCAAGGTCAAACGGAAGGTCGTCGAGCAGAACTGGCGCGACGAGATCGATGCTATCTATGCCGAGCCCGGTTGATGCTGATCACGGCCTACGCGTGATCAGCCGTCGGCCGTCACCGCTCCGTGGGCGGCGGCTCGATGTGGATGATCGCATCCGCAATCTGCGGATATTTCTGCATCAACCGGTTCTTGACCACGTGCGAGAGCTCGTGCGCGTCGCGCAGGCGGGTGTCCGCAGGGAACCAGACGTGGAGATCGAGGAATACGTGATCCTCCGATCCGCGCGATCGGATGTGATGGCAGCCGAGCACTTCCGGAACGCCCATCACGACCCGGCGCACTGCCTCTTCATCGATGACGACGCGATCCGCCAGGATCCGTGAGGTGTCCCTCCCAATCTGGTAGCCCGTTCGGGCGATCAGCAGCGCGATCGCGAGTCCGCCAATCGCATCGAAGATGGGGAATCCGAGCCTGATCGCGACGAGCGAGATCAGCACCCCAACCGTCGCGAAGACATCGCTGCGCGTGTGGAGCGAGTCGGCCTGCAGGAGTTCGCTGTTCAGCCGTCGGCCCTCACCCGATTCGTACCGCACGACCCACAGATTGACCAGCAGCGTCGCAATCAT
>JAICSD010000421.1 GCA_025937075.1 Vicinamibacteria bacterium
ACCGCGTGTGTGGACGTGTGTCCGGTGGACTGCATCCACCCCAGGAAAGACGAGCCGGAGTTCGCGGCGGCCGAGATGCTCTATATCCATCCCGACGAGTGTATCGACTGCGGTGCTTGCGTGCCCGCGTGCCCGGTGGAAGCCATCTTCGCGCTGGACGAGACGCCCGACAAGTGGAAGAACTACATCGGCACGAACGCGCAGTATTACCAGAAGTGAGCGAACGAAACCTGCTATAGTCCTGCGGGTGCGTGGCACGGGCGTCTTCGTGGCGGCGTGCGCGGTTCTTGCCGGCCCGTTCATAGTGGCCCAGACGCCCGGGTCTGCGGCGGCCGACATCCAGTTTCAGCTCGGCGATTTGCTCGCGTCCGAAGGGCGCTTTGAGGACGCCGTCGCCCCGTACCGGAAGGCGATTGCCGGCGCGGGCGACGATCTCGCCCTGCAGAAGGAGGCGCGGACCGGCCTGACGTTCGCGCTGCTCAGAAACGGCGATATTCCCGCAGCGCGCGTGGAAGCAGAGCGCCTCGTCGCCGCCCATCCGCAGGCCGCGCAGGCGCAGGCGCTGTACGGCGAGACGCTCTGGGCGTCAGGACTCTTCGAAGAAGCCGACCGCGCGTACGACGCCGCGCTGCAGAACGATCCCGGTGAGGCGCGCGCTCACAACGGCCGCGCGCGATCGCTGCTGGCGCGAGGGCGCCTGGACGAGGCGCTCGTCGAGGCACAGGAAGCCCTGAGGCTCTCGCCGCGCAACGCCGAATTCCACCACGTCGTCGGCGTGATTCACGAGCGCGCGCGCCAGTACGAGCTGGCGGGCGCCGCCTTCGCCAACTACCTGAACCTGCTGCCCGATCGCGATCGCAGCGACAAGACGTCGTGGACGCGCGCGGAGATCCGCTTCCTCGATTCGTTCCGGGGCCGCACTCCGGTCGACTTCGGCGCGACGACGGCCGCCACATGGACCGTCCCCGTCCGCATCGACAAGGACAAGGTGTTCGTCCGCGTGAAAGTGAACAGGGGGTCGCCGACGGAGTTCGTGCTCGACACGGGCGCCGAGCAGACGATCGTGTCCCGCGAACTGGCGCGGCGGCGGCGCGTTCCGGCCGTCACCGCGATGGAATCTGCCGGCGTTGGCGACGTCGGCATGCGCACGCTGGAAGTCGCGCGCATGGACGAGATCCAGATTGGCGATCTGAAGGTGCGCAACGTGCCGTGCCTGATCAAGAACCCGCCACTCGGTGATCTGCCCGCCCGCGAAGTGGACAGCTTCTCGCCGCTCGCCCTCGGCCTCTCGATGCGCCTCGATTACCGGACGCGGCAGCTCGTGATGGCCCGCGCGCTGCCGGAAACGCAATACCTGACGGAGCTGCCGCTGCGGCTGTACCGGCTTGCAACCGTCCGCGGTGAGGTGAACGGCCAGCCGGCGCCTTTCGTCGTCGACACGGGCGGCGAGGCGATCTCGATCAGCCAGACGGCGGCAGGACAGGTGGCCCCGACGGCGGGCTACCGGCGCATTCCTTTGAGGGTGTACGGATCGTCGGGCTGGGACAAGGACGCGTTCCTGATGCCGAACGTCGACCTGCAGTTCGAGACGATTCGCTTCTCGCGAATCCCTGTCGTCGTGCTCAACCTGAAAGCGCCGAGCACGCTTCTCGGCTACCAGCTCGGCGGCATCGTCGGCCACCGGTTCCTGAGCCGGTACCGCGTCTCGATCGATCTCCAGAAGAGCGTCGTCGGCCTGGACGCGAACTAGCGCGCCAACTCCTTCCGCGCCTTCAGGCGATCCGCGCGGCGCAATTCCGCGGCCGCGGCGCGTTCACGCTGATCGTCATCCTCTAACACCAGCGCCGGAATCGACACGTGCCGGCCCGCAGGATCGATCGCCACGAACGTCAGATACGCGCGGCTGGTCATCCGCTGCGTGCCGGTCAGAATTTCCTCCGAGAACACTTCCACCTGCACTTCGAGCGACGTGCTCCAGACGCCCGTCACCGTCGCCCTCAAGATGATGAGATCGCCGACCTTGATCGGATGAAGGAACTGGAGGCCGTCGACCGCGGCGGTCACCAGCAGGGTGCGCGTGTGGCGATGCGCGGCGATCGCACCGGCGATGTCGATCAGGTGCATCACCGTGCCGCCGAGAATGAACCCGAGCGGATTCGCATCGTTCGGCAGCACGACCTGCACCATCTCGGTCGCGGAGTCGGATGCTCGCTTCGCCGCGGCTGTCACGACGATCTCACGCAGAGGCCGCGATCTCTGCCCTTCGCGTGCGCTGCGTGAGATCGGTGAGACTGGCAACAGAGTCCCGTCCGCGTTTTCCGCGTCGTCCGCGGCCTCAGTTGTTGTGGCATCGCGTGTCGAGGAACGACTTCAGCGTCAGGCGAAGCTCCGGCGGCAATTCCTCTTCGCGCAGCGATCGGAGCAGGGATACCGTGCTCTGGTAGGTGCGCAGCTGCGCAATGCAGCGGGAGCACTTCTGGAGATGCTGGTCGAGCTCCGCCTGGACGGCTGGCGGAAGCTGGTGTTCGAGATAATCCGCCAGCAAGCGGACGATGTTGCAGCACTTGCTGGTGTCGTGAGCCACGCGGTATCGAAACGCTGAATGCCGGAGCCACTCCGGCATTCAGCATCATGTATCAGAAATCGTAGCCGATCCAGACGGAGAACCGCGGCTTGCGGAACCAGTGGCTCCCGCTGGTGTCCCCGTCGATGAGCGCCGGATACGAGTACACGATGTCCTCGTGATCCTTGTTCATGAGCGTCCGCCACGACCAGTCGAAGTGAATCGGGAAGCCGAGCGCGAAGGTCTCCAGGCCGAGGCCGTACGAGGCGCGGCCGTCGACGAGGTGGAACCCGTTCACCTGCCGCAGCGGCCCGTACACGGGAGAGACCCCCTGAATCGTGGTGGGATCCTCCTTGAAGCCGATGATGGGCGCGTCGATGTACGAATCCTTCGACCAGACGTGGAAGGGCAGGTTGTTGAACCCGGCCGCGCCGATGTTGGCGAAGGCAACGGCTCGGAGGCCGCCGATGACGCCGAACGGCGTCAGCGCGGCTTCGATCACCGGGAAGCGCAGCTCCGCGTTCGCGAAGAACGCCTTGTTGCCGATGAACTGCAGATAGTCGTAGCCGCGCAGCTCGGAGTTGCCGCCGAAGAAGAGATACGACGGGTAATCGCCCCAGCTCTTCATGCCCCGGAAGCGGAATGCCAGGACGCCGTTGGTGGCGAGCCTGATGTACTTCCGCGCGTCGAGGTCGGCGGTCTGCCGCGACAGGAAGCTGCCGACGTTTGGCGCGTACTCGTACCCGAGGCGCATCGTCTCGCCAGAGAGCGGGCCGTACTCGCGGAACACGGTGGTCTCGCGGACGTACGCGGCTCCGAGCGGCATGATCGTGCCGTCGGCGAAGATCGGCTGCCCGTACTGCTGAATCTGGTACTGATTCGCGTAGAACTGCAGCGCCTGATCGTTGTATTCCTGCTTGAACTGATACACGCCGGCACTCAGCTCGAACCTCGAGTACCGGTTGATGGGATAGATGCTGAACGCCGTCGCGCCGCGCTCCGTCTGCGTCGCCAGTGCCTGATCCCGATCCAGGAAGATCGACGGGTCGTACAGCACGCCGCCAAGATTGCCGAAGTAGAACTGTGTCAGCGAGAAGCCCTGCAGCGCGTACTGGAAGCGGCGCGACAGGTTCGTGTACGACAGCGAGAGCGACCGGTACTGTGACACGGACTCGGCGTACAGGTTGAACTGCTGATCGCCGAGCACGTCGCTGAAGGTCACCGCGGTCCCGCCGAAGAACTGGCCGCTGCTCGTGACGCCCACGTTCACGGGCGGACGCCCTTCGAGGAACAGCTTCTCGAACTTGCCCTTCGTCCGCTCGTTCTGCTTCACCAGCGTGTGGATGAGCGGCGGGACGAAGTCGATGTTCGGCGCCGGGCTGCCAAAGTCCGCGCTCGCTACCGTGTGGAG
>JAICSD010000287.1 GCA_025937075.1 Vicinamibacteria bacterium
GGACGTGGACGGCCTGAAGACCATCAACGACACGTATGGCCACGCGGCCGGCGACCAGGCGCTGCGCGACACGGCCGCGATTCTCCGCGCGACCTACCGCAGCGCCGACATCATCGCGCGGCTGGGCGGCGACGAGTTCACCGTGTTCCCCGTCAACGCCATCGAATCGAGCGGCGGGATCCTGACGGATCGGCTGGATGAAGCCGTCGCGCGGCACGCGAAGCAGTCGGACCGGCCGTTCACGCTGTCGCTCACGGCGGGCCTTGCGCGGGTGGACCCAGCCGACTGCCCGACGATCGAAGGGCTGCTGGCGCAGGCGGATCGTGCGTTGTACGAGCGGCGGGCGAAGCGGAGTACGCGATAATCAGCGTGTCGGGGCGTAGCGCAGCCTGGTAGCGCACCTGCCTTGGGCGCAGGGGGTCGCTGGTTCGAATCCAGTCGCCCCGACCACTTTCCGAGTTCCGGGGTAACACCGGGGTAACACCCTCCAACGCAGTCTCTCGGCTCAGCGACCGCCATTCTCACAATATTCAGCCGTCGGCAGGTGCGGCCGCCGGTCTCGTCGACCTGGGGCTCCCCGTTCGTTCACTGGATCGTCCGACGCTTTCCAGGACGACCGCGTGACCAACTGCTTGGTGTTGGTAGATTGCCATTGATAACCACGACCGTGACCAGAGATGGGGCCTCCGGGTTAGTCAGTCCGTGAAGTGCCGGTTCAATCTGCCACAGGTCGTTTTCTGGTGTACCCACAGGCATGGCTGACCTGCCTGGCGTTTTTCGGACCCAGGTCAGCGCCACCAGCCATCCGTCGGTCTTGTGTTTCCTGAGGTGTTCCGCGGTGGCGAGCACGAGTGGATGTCGGTACTCGTCCGTGAAGTTGGCTGTGACGCGGTACTCTGGTTGGCTGTCTCGCTCGACCCAGTCAGCTTCGGCCTCTCTGCTCACATGGGGTGCACCGTACGCGGAGGAGCCGTGAATGACGATGATGTCCGACTGCTCCGGATTGGCAGCAGGAAGCGGTATGCGACGAACGGTCTTCCCGTGCGCCACCTTGGCCCAGTAGCCCAGGCCGGGTGTCGGAATATCACGGCCCTTGCGAATCTTCTTCAGGCCAACATCGGAAATGCCGTATTCCTTCGCGAGCGTCTGTACGGGTTGCGACCACACCTTGTCGTACAGCTCCTTCCGCGTCAGCGTGATTGGATGCCATGTCATTGCTGCGTGTGATAGGAGTCGAGCGCATCAGCCTTATCGCCGACGCTTCAAGGCGACGGCACGTACCGACGCTCTCGTCGACGACGTAGGGCTGCGCGTGTATGTTGTCGCCCGTAAGGAAGTGTAGATTGGAGGCATGGCGCTTAAACGGATGGACAACGTAGGAATCGTCGTCGATGACCTCGCGGCGACGATTGATTTCTTTCGGGAGCTCGGACGGTGACGTTGGAGGCGCTACTTGCGTTTGCGCGTGCGGTGCATCCGCTCGTGCCGGCCGTTTTGTTGCGGATGGCCGGGCTGAATGCGCTCGATTCGAATGCCGAGCCGCAGTCACCAGACCGACGCCATCTCACGCCTCAAGGGGTTCCAGGAAATTCGGTTTCGAGACTCTTTTCGATGACCTATCGCGCCACGAGATCGCTCTTTGATGTCCGGGCGTCGCGTGCCTGTTTGATCACCAATGACCGCGCGTCGATGAGCCGGGCACCGCCGGCGCGCCGCTCCGCTTCGCGCTTCAACGGGCAAAGCGCGGCCCATCGAATCAGGATGATGCCGGGCGACAAGAAGGACCAGTAACGCCGAAACTTCGCTCGAGCAGTCGCGTCTGTTGCGACGGCACGGGTTTCAGTGCGGAAAATCGACCGGCTCGTGCCGGCGGGATCGGCGCGCAGCGTCCACACGACCTTGACGTAGTCAGGTTCCTTGAACGCGGAGAACTCGCCCGGCGGCAGCGGACGAAACACGACGTTCGCGCGCCATGGCTGCGTGACCGCACCCATGACGATCTCGCGACCGGTGACTTCCGCAAGGACGCCCCATCCAATCGATTTCGTCATCGCCAGCAGCCCGCGCGGATGCGCAGCGCTGTCGGCCTCGCTGCCGAGCAGGACCTCGCGTGCTTTGAAGATCGATCGCGCGACCGGCAGCGCCATGAGGTCCAGCTCGCAGGCCGCCGCGAAGGTGATGTCCGGCGGCGCCGCGACCTCGATGTGGTGACGTTCCGCGATGTCGTGGACCGGCATGAAGCGGTCGAGGAGCGCGTCCGCCTCGTCCGGACTCGCCGGTGCCGGATGTCCATAGCGGAGCCACGTCAGGCCCACGTAGCCTCCATAGGCGCCGGCGGCGATGCCAAGGGCACCGGCCGTCCACTTCACCATGGTGCGAACACGCGTGTGGTCATCCATGATCACCTCGCGCAAACGCATGAAGCTTGCCGAGAACTGCGTGCGGCTGCGCTGAACGATCGGAGGCGCTCGCGGAATGCTGTCAGACCTGTCGGCTTTCCGGCACCCGTGCCGCCAAACGCGTATTCGATGCGCGCCGTCGCACCCGCTCGAATGGCATCCGAACTGCTCCTGTGCACCTGACGGATGGACCGAGCATGATCAGCGGTCCGCGCTCACGGTTTTCGAGTTACAGAAATCAGAGGCGTCATCACGTGCGATCCCTCCTCTGCACCGCACCGCCGGGAGGTGAGTGATGCTACGAAAGATCCTGCTCGTCTGCGGCATCGTCTCTTCGCTGCTCTATGGCGCGATGATCGGCTCGATCAGCGACGAGGGTTACAGCCTCGTTTCCCGGGTTCCGAGCGAGCTGACCGCGATCGGCGCTCCAACGCGATCCCTGTGGCTCGCGCTCGGCGCGATCTACACGGCGCTGATTGCTGCCTTCGGATGGGGCGTCTGGAAATCAGCCGGTCACCATCGCGTCCTGCGCATCGTGGGCAGCTTGATACTGGCCTACGCCTCCCTCGGGCTCCTCTGGCCATTCGCCGCGATGCACCAGCGCGAGGTGCTGGCAGCCGGCGGCGGCACGTGGAGCGACACCATGCACGTCGCGCTCGGAGGCATGACGGTGCTCCTCATGTTCCTCACGATCGGATCTGGCGCGGCCGCATTCGGAAAGCGGTTCCGCCTGTACTCGATCGTCACCATCGTCGTGCTGCTCGCGTTCGGCGCGTTGACGTTCCTGGAAGCTCCGCGCCTGCAGGCCAATCTGCCGACGCCCTGGATTGGGCTGTGGGAGCGCATCAATATCGCCGTCTTCCTGCTGTGGATCATCGTTCTGGCGACGACGCTGCTGCGGGACCGCGATGTAGCGGACGTCACGGGACACGCGAACATGCCGTCACCGCGCATTGACGGCATGGTCGGTCGCGGCTTCGAAGGGGTGCGCCACGCCTTCTCGGACAACTTCACTCGACGCCGCGAACTGGGCGGCGCGGTTTGCGCGTATCAGCGCGGCGAAAAGGTCGTCGATCTGTGGGGCGGCATCCGCGACAAGCAGACCGGCGAGCCGTGGGAGCGCGACACGATGGTCGTCGTCCATTCCGCCACGAAGGGCCTTGCCGCGATGACCCTCGCCATCGCGCACTCGCGCGGCTGGCTTGACTACGAAGAGCGGGTCGCGCACTACTGGCCGGAGTTCGCGCAGCAGGGCAAGGAGCGCATCACCATCCGCCAGCTCCTGGCCCACCAGGCCGGCTTGTTCGCGATCGACGAGCCTGTCGATCGGAACACCGTCGCCGATCTCGACCGGCTGGCCGTCGTCCTCGCGCGTCAGAAACCGAGATGGCAGCCGGGCACGCGGCAGGCGTATCACGCGCTGACGCTTGGGTTCTATGAAGGCGAGCTGCTGCGACGGATCGATCCGCAGCATCGCAGCCTCGGACGCTTCTTCCAGGACGAGATCGCCTCGCCGCTCGCGCTGGACCTGTATCTCCGCCTGCCCGAGACGATCCCGAACGCGCGCCTCGCGACAATCGCGCCGCCAAGGCGAACGGAGATGCTCCTCAACTTCCCGCTTCGCTTGACGATGGACGCGATGAATCCACGGTCCAACATCTACCGCGCGCTCGTGATCAATCCCGGAACGGCGGTGTACTTCGACGAGCAGCGCGTTTACGCGCGCAATCTCGAAGTGCCGTCCGGCAATGCCGTCGGAACGGCGCCGGCCATCGCGCGCGCGTACAGCGTGTTCGCGACCGGCGGCCGCGAGCTGGGCCTGCGCAAGGAGACGCTCGACCTGCTCGCCGCGCCGGCGATCCCACCGACACGCGGGTTTTATGACGAGTGCCTGAAAGGTGAGGCGCAATTCTCGCTTGGCTTCATGAAGCCCTGTCCAACGTGGCCGTTCGGAAGCCCGTCGTCATTCGGATCACCGGGATCCGGCGGCGCGCTTGGCTTTGCCGATCCGAGCGCCGGCGTCGGCTACGCGTACGTGACGAGCCAGATGGGGACGACGCTGACGGGAGACCCGCGGGATGTGGCTCTCCGAGCGGCGCTTTACGCTGCTCTTTCGGCTGCATCAGGCGCACCGCCGGTTGCGGCTTGATTTCTCGCGCCGGGCGCACGGGCGAAAAAAAGCGAACGTGAGAGCCTGACGCCCGGGCGTGAGCCGATTGCGGTCGGCGGCGGCGTCGTGCTCGCAGCCTCCTACGAAGCGCGGGCCTTCGTCCCCGACGAGTTCCGGCGCCTCGCTGGAAAGGACCTGTGAATATCGGCCCTGGCGCTGTGGAATGATCGGTAAGCTGTGAAGAGCATGTCGACACGACCAGCACACGAGCGTGGCGAGGCGCGACAGCAGCTGCCACCGGCGCGAATGGAAGCACGACTCAGAACGTTGAGAGCTCGCTTCGAGACGCATATGGATCGTCATCGCGATCGTGAATGGCCGGCCGGGATGAGAATCGCACTCGGTGCCGCGGCGCTGGCGCTCGCCGCGAGCGCGCACGGGCAGACGTTGTCGGGGAGCGCCCTCGTCCAACGCCTGCAGCGCGGCGGCTGCGTGCTCGTCATGCGGCACGCCAGTTCGCCGATGACACCGCCCGACGCGAGGACGGCGGACCCGGGGAACACGAAGCTCGAGCGGCAGCTCGACGCCAGGGGCCGCGCGGACGCGGCGGCGATGGGCCGGGCGCTCCGAGCACTGAAGATCCCAATCGGCGACGTCTGGTCGAGTCCGACTTACCGCGCACTCGAAACCGCCCGCCTGATGGAGCTGCCCTACGCGACCCCCGCGGAGGAACTCGGCGACGCGGGACAGAGCATGACCGCCGTCTCACCGGCGCAGACGGCGTGGTTGAAGGCGCGCGCGCAGCAGGTTCCACGCGACGGCACGAACGCGATCCTCATTACGCACATGCCGAACATCCGCGCGGCGTTCCCGCAGTGGAGCGATGGATTGGGCGACGGGGAGACGCTCGTGCTCTCTCCCGACGGGCGCGGCGGCGTCACCCTCGTCGCGCGCGTGAAGATCACAGACTGGATCAAGCTGAACGGGCAGTGATCTGATACGCGGCGTCCGGCCCTCGAAATCGATCGACATCGCGCCGCGCCAGAAATATCAGCGCCCGCGTACACGCGCTCAGCCGAATCCGTTCGGACCATCCGCCGCCGGCTCAGAACAACCAGGCCCGTTTATCGGCGGGCGCGGCACGGCGTGATATAGACATACGGTTATATGCCTTGACATGAATATTCTGTATGAGTTATATGTGTTCGGTGGAATCGACGTTCGCCATCGTCGCCGAACCCAACCGGCGCGCCATCCTGAGCCTGCTCCTGTCCTCCGAGCGCGCAGTGGGCGAGATCGAGCGCGAGTTGCGCCTCTCACAGCCCTCCGTGTCCAAGCACCTGCGCGTCCTGCGCGAGGCGGGCTTCGTCGAATCTCGCATCGAAGCGCAGCGCCGGCTTTACCGGCTGCGGCCCGAGCCGCTGATGGAACTCGACGCGTGGCTGGCCC
>JAICSD010000222.1 GCA_025937075.1 Vicinamibacteria bacterium
GGCATGATCGCGTTCAAGGACGTATTGAGCGATCAGCAGATCTGGCAGCTCGTGTCGTACATCCGCACGCAGGCGGAGAACCTCAAGAGCAAGCCGGAGCTCGTTCCCGATCCCGCGAACCAGATCGTGAAGTCCGAGAAACAGACGTTCCGGATCGAGGTCGTCGCGACGGGGCTCGAGACGCCGTGGGCGCTCGCGTTCCTGCCGGACGGACGTCTGCTCGTCACCGAACGTCCCGGGCGGCTCCGCATCATCGATCACGGCAAGCTGCTGCCGGAAGGCGTGAAGGGGCTGCCGAAGGTCTGGGAGAAGCAGGACGGCGGGATGTTCGACGTCGAGGTGCACCCGCAGTACGCGAAGAACGGGTGGATTTATCTGTCGTACTCGGAAACGCTGCCGGGCTATACGTCGCCTCGGGCCTCAGCGACGCCCGCGCCCGCCCCGCCACCCGCCGGCCAGGGATCAGGTCGAGGCCGCGGCGGTCCGCCCGACCCGCCGTCGATGACGGTGATCATGCGCGGGCGCATCAACAAGAACAACGAATGGGTCGATCAGCAGATCCTGTTCCGCGCGCCGCCGGAGGTCTACAGCTCGACCAACGCGCACTACGGCTCGCGGTTCATCTTCGACAAGCAGAATCACCTGTTCTTCTCCATCGGCGAGAAGCAGCAGATGGCCGACGCGCAGGATCTCTCGAAGCCGACCGGCAAGATCCATCGCGTCAATGACGATGGAAGCGTGCCGAAGGACAATCCGTTCGTGAACCGTCCCGGCGCGGTGCCGTCGATCTGGAGCTACGGCCACCGCAACCCGCAGGGCCTCGCGTGGGATCCGGTGACGGGCAAGCTCTGGGAATCGGAGCACGGGCCCCAGGGCGGCGACGAGATCAACGTCATCGAGCCCGGACACAACTACGGCTGGGGCGTGATCACGAACGGCGTGCAGCCGGGGATCACGAAGCGGACGGAAGAGGGAATGGAGTCGCCGATCGTCTATTTCACGCCGTCAATCGCGCCGAGCGGGATCGCGTTCTACGCTGGCTCGCGCTATCCCGGCTGGAAGAACAACCTCTTCATCAGCGCGCTCGCCGGGCAGCAGCTTCGGCGTCTGGAGATCCGCGGCACGACCGTGACGCATCAGGAAGTCGTGTTCAATCAGTTCGGCCGCGTCCACGACGTCATCGTCGGTCCCGACGGGTATCTGTACACGACTCTGCAGCTCCCAGGCCGCGTACTGTCCGAGTCGACGCCAGGGCTGGTGATCCGGCTGATGCCGGTGAAGTAGGGTGGGCGTTGTGCGGGTGCGTTGTGCGCGCACCCGCCCATGCACGACGCACACGCGCTCAGAACTGCAGCGTCGATACGTACTCGTAGCTCGCCTTCAGGCTCTCGAACGGATCCTTCGGGACGTCGTGTTCGACGAAGTAGTGCTTGATGCCCGCTTCCTTCGAGTGCGCGAAGATGCGCTTCCAGTCGATGATGTCGTTGTGCCCGACGTCGGTGATGTCGGGCAGCACCTGCGGGATCGGCGTGGCGGCGCCCTGCGCAGGCTTCTTCGACAAGCCCTTCACGTGGACGAGCGGGAACCGGCCAGGGTAGCGCCGGAAGTAGTCGACCGGGTCCTTCCCGGCTGACGTGATCCAGCACAGATCCATTTCCATCTGCACCAGCTTCGGGTCGCAGGTCTCCAGCAGGAAATCGTAGGGCAGCTTGCCGTCGACGGGCTCGAACTCGAAGTTGTGGTTGTGATACGCGAACTGAATGCCGGCCTTCTTGCTGATCTCGCCGGCGCGGTTGTACGTCTCGGCGATCCGCTTCCAGCTTCCCGGCTCCTTGCGGACGGCTTCGTCGACCCAGGCGTTGATGAGGTAGTCGTGGCCGATGGTCTTCGCGGCGTCGATGGCCTTCGACCACGCATCGCCGGTGAGGCTCGGGTAGTCGATGTGCGCTGACGGCGACGTCAGGCCGTTGCGCGACAGGATCTCCTTGATCTGCTGCGGCGGCTTGTCGAAGTAACCCGCGAACTCCACTTCCTTGTAGCCGATCGCGGCGACCTTCGCGAGCGTCCCCTCGAAGTCCTTCTGCATCGCGTCCCGCGCCGTGTACAACTGCACGCCCACGCGCTGAATGGACGCCGCCCACATCCGAGTCCCCGCCAGGTATGCAGCCCCCATCGTGCCCATGAACGTTCGCCTGTCGATCATCATCGTTATCGCTCCAGTCTGGCGGAATGATACTGCGGGTGCGGGTAGGGGCGTGCGGAGTGCGGCGTGCCGGGCGGTGTGCGGGTGCGGCCGGCCACCGGGGCGTGCGGGCGCACGACGGGGGGCGGCAATCTCCATATTGTGCTCCCATACGAGTTGTGTCAGCATATGGGTAGCCCATAGGAGCACATGGCGAAAACCGAAGTCTGGCAGGGCACGCTCGCGCTGATGGTGCTGAAGACGCTCGAGACGATGGGGCCGCAGCACGGCTACGGCATCGCGCGCCGCATCGAGCAGACGAGCGGCAACCTCCTGGCGCTCAACTACGGAACGCTCTATCCAGCGCTCCTCAAGCTGGAGCAGGAGGGCTACATCGCGTCCGAGTGGGGCGTGTCCGACAACAACCGCAAGGCCAAGTTCTATCGCCTCACGCGTGCAGGCCGCAGGCGGGCCCAACGTGCCGCGCGCGAATGGGACCAGACGACGGCCATCGTGGCGCGATTCCTCGTTCCCCGCGCGGAGGACACGTGATGCTCCGGCGGCTGCGCGCATTTGCGTGGCGCGTGCGCGCGCTCTTCCGCCGAGACTCGCTGGAGCACGACCTGTCCGCCGAGCTCGCCAGCCATCTGCAACTCCACATCGAAGACAACGTCCGTGCGGGGATGACGGCGGAAGAGGCTCGCCGGCACGCGCTCGTGACGCTCGGCGGGATCGAACCGACCAAGGAAGCGTACCGTGAGCGCCGCGGGCTGCCGTTCCTCGAAGCCTTTCTGCAGGACGTCCGGTACACCTCGACGCTTGCGCTTCGCTCGCCGGGCTTCACCCTCGTGTGCGTTCTCACGCTCGCGCTCGGCATCGGCGCCGCCGCTGCGGTGTTCACCGTCGTCAATGCGCTGCTTCTTCGGCGCCCGCCTTACATGGATCCGGAGCGGCTCGTCGTGTTGAGCGAACGTTTCCCGAAGATAGGCGACGCCTCCCTCGGCGTTGCGCAAGCCGAGTATCTCGACTACCGCGACGGATCGCGCACGTTCTCCGGCGTCGCGGGTACCGACGATGTCGTGTTCGATCTCACCGGCGGCGCGGAGCCCGTGCGGATCCAGGCCGTCCGCGCCACGCATACGCTGTTTCCGACGCTCGGGGTCTCGCCGATCATCGGGCGGACCTTCTCGCCGGACGAGGACCACCCCGGGTCCGCGCAAGTGGCGGTCCTCAGCTACGACCTCTGGCAGCGTCAGTTCGGCGGCCGACCTGACATCCTGGGCCGCCGCCTGCGCCTGAACGAGCAGCCGTACACGGTGGTTGGCGTGATGCCGGCTGGATTTCGGTACCCGCTCAGCCCCTCCGACGTGAACGAGCCGCCCGGCGTCTGGGTGCCGATGGCATTCACCAATCGGGAAATCGAAGACCGCGCAGCAGAGTTCCCCGTTCGCCTCGTGGCGCGGCTCGCACCAGGCGTCACGCTCGAGCAGGCGCGCGCGGATGTCGTGCGCGTGGCCAACGACTTTCAGCGCCAGCACCCGGAGATCTACACCGGGAACCTGCGTCTGGAAGTCACACTCAATTCTCTTGGAGCCGCCAACCGCGCGCGCGTTGGACCCGCGCTCCTCGCGATCGGCGGCGCCGTCCTCTTCGTGCTGCTGATAGCGTGTGCGAACGTCGGCAACCTGCTGCTCGCGCGCGGGGCCGCCAGACAGCGTGAGCTCGCAATGCGCTCCGCGCTGGGCGCGAGCACGAGACGGCTGGTCCGTCAGCTCCTGACGGAGAGTCTGCTCCTGACCAGCGCGGCTGCCATGCTCGGCTGCGGCCTCGCGATCGTGCTGCTGCGGATCTCGGCGACGTGGTGGCCGTGGCACATCGCAGGAACTGTTGACGCACGCCCCGATCCGCTGGTCCTGGCGTTCGCCGTCGTCCTCTCGATTGCGACGGGGCTGCTGTGCGGCCTGGCACCGGCGATGAGCCTTTCGACTCGATCGAACGCCGTGGCATCGCTCAAGAGTGCGGCCCGAGACGGAGCAGCGCCGCCGGGCCGCCGGGTGCGATCCATCCTCGTGGTGGTCGAGGCGGCGAGCGCGGTCGTCTTACTGATAGGGGCCGCGCTTCTGTTGCGCAGCTTCGCCGAGTTGCTTCGCGTACCTCCAGGCTTTTCGCCGGACGGTGTCCTTATCGCCCGGACTACGTTCAATCGAGAGCGGTATCCCTCCGACGCACGGCGGCGCGAAGTGGAGCATTCGCTCGAAGGACGGCTCGCCGCGCTGCCCAGCGTCACGTCCGTTGCCGTGACGACACATATTCCGCTCGCGGACGCGAGACAGATCGGGTTCATCCTCGAAGGCGAGGACGTCCATTCGGCGCGATGGGCGGACAACGCGCTCGTGACGGGATCGTACTTCGGCGCAATGGAGATTCCGCTGCTGCGCGGTCGGACGTTCGGTCCCGAGGACACGCCGGACGGCCCGCTGGCAGCGATCGTCAACGACTCGATGGCTCGCAGGTTCTGGCCGACGGGCGACGCGCTGGGCCGGCGCATCGTCTGGGGTGGGCGCACCCTGACTATCGTCGGCATCGTCGGGGATGTTCACATTGGATCTCTCGAGGCAACGGTCAACCCGACGATCTACACGTCGCTGTATCAGACGACGAGCGGCGCCACGACGAATGCCGTGTTCGTCATTCGCACGACGCTGCCGGATCCAGCCTCGCAGTCCGCCGTCGTCCGAAGCGCGATCTGGTCGGTCGACCCAGGGGTCCCGGTCTTCGATGTCCGCACGATGCAGAGCGTCGTGGCCAGGTCGCTCGCCGCCAGGCGGTTCACCCTCGTCCTGTTGACGGTGTTCGCCGGGCTCGCAGTAGCGCTCGCGCTCGCGGGGGTCTACAGCGTACTGTCTTACGCGGTCACGCAGCGCACGCCGGAGCTGGGTATACGCATCGCGCTCGGCGCCACGCGAGGCGAAGTGTGGCGGCTCGTGCTCGGCGAAGGGCTTCGGATGACCGTGGTGGGGCTCGTGATCGGCGTTGCGCTCGGTGGCCTCGTCGGACGCGGCATGTCGCGATTGCTGTTCGGCGTGACGCCGCTCGACATCCCTTCCTTCGCGGTCGGTGTCATCGTGATGCTCTGTGTGGCTTTCGTGGCGAGCACCATTCCGGCGAGACGGGCGTCTCGCGTCGATCCGCTTGTTGCGTTGAGATGTGAGTAGGATGCGTGCGCCGGTGCGGGTGCGGGTGCGGGTGCGGGTGCGCGGCGGGAGCAGCAGCTGCGGGTGAGGGAGCGGCGCTCATGTAGAATGCGTCCCCATCGCACGTCATGCCTCTTCCAGGGAACCCGCGCTGAGTTCATTGCGCCGTCCACCCTCCATCGACGAAGAGCGAGCTGCCGGTCACGAACGATGAGGAGGGCGACGCCAGAAACACGGCGGCGCCGGCGATCTCTTCCACTTCTCCCCACCGACCCATCGGGATCTTCTTCACGAACTCCTGATACTTCACCGGATCGTTGAGCAGGGGACGGTTCAACTCCGTCCCGAACGGGCCGGGGCACAGCGCGTTCACTGTGACGCCGGTGCCGGCCCATTCGAGCGCGAGGACGCGTGTGAGATTGACGATGCCGGCCTTCGCCGACGCGTAGGGTGCGCGTCCGGGCAGCGCGATCACGGCGAGGATCGATCCCATGTTGACGATCCGTCCCCAGCCCCGCGCGACCATACGCGGGCCAATCGCGCGCGAGCAGAGGAAGGGACCCTTCAGGTTCGTGTCGATGACGGAGTCCCAGTCGGATTCGGACAGCTCCTGAACAGGGCCGCGGACGTTGATGCCGGCGTTGTTGAAGAGGATCTCGATTGGGCCGAGCGACGCTTCGATCTCGCCGACGAGGCGATCGATATCCTGCGCCGACGTGACGTCGACGGTGAACGCCTTTGCCTTGCGCCCGGTCTTCGACGCGATCTGCGATGCGGTTGCGTCACAGTCTGCGATCGAACGGCTGGCGATCGCGACGTCCGCGCCGGCCTGCGCGAGCGCGGTCGCGATGACCTGACCCAGTCCGCGCGCGCCGCCCGTCACCAGCGCGACGCGGCCAGTCAGTTTGAATGTGTCGAGTACGTTCGTGTCCGGCACTATTCGGGCTCCTCCAGTGTTGACTTCCGCCTGGGCGGAAGCTACGAATGCAGGTTCAGAACCCGCGCGGCCGGATCCAGAAGCTTTCTTCCCACGTGCCGCCGGGCGCGATGCTTTGCAGATCCTTGTACAGTCTCTTTTCCGCGAGGTTCATCGCGTCCGTGATCGCGGCCATCGGTTCGAAGCAGATGTAGTTGCGGCTGCGTGGCCGGGATCCATCGCGGCCACCGTACGGCTTCGGGGCGTAGATCACGATTGATCGGTAATTCGGCCCGAGCAGCACGTCGACCTGCTGCGACTTTCCCTTGACGCTCATCCTCGCGCGTCCGTCCGGGCCGCGAACCAGATCGCCGAACACGTGATCGAGGTCGTAGTCCTTCAGCGGCGCACTCGCCGGATCGGGGAAGAACTTCTGGATCGGCTGTGTCTCCCCGGTCGGAATCAGGTCCGATCCAAGCAGCCACTGCGTGCGGGCGCCAACGGCAATCGTCCACTCGTCGCGCAGCGAATCCGTCAGCTGGAAGTACGGATGAAAGCCGATAGCGACCGGCATCGGTTGCGTGCTCAAGTTGTGAATCCTCGTCGTCACCTGCAGGATCCCATGCTGCAGACGATGCGTGACGTCGATCGTGTGCGCGAAGGGGAACTGTTTCATCCAGAGAGGATTCCGGTAGAACTCGAGCCGGCTCGTCACCCACGCGCCCGAGCGATCGGCTCTGACGTCGACCACCTTCCACGCGTCGGTCCAGAGCACGAGGCCGTGAATGGGATTCGCGCCGCGGACATTGCCGAGCCCCATGTCGAAGGCGTAGCGCTGACCGTTCGCATAGAACGCCTGCTCGTCGAGCCGGTTGGCCCACGGCGCGAGAAACGGGATTCCTGCGAAATTCGGCCGCGCCTTGAAGTCGTCGAGCGACGCCGCCGGCCAGTAGATGACGTTCTGCCCGTTGATGGTCATCTCGAACACGATGTTGCCGACGGACGAGAGAATCGAGACCGTCGTGTGTGCGCGCGTGTCTTCGAGGCGGACGACCCCGCCGTCCTGCCGCGCGTGGTACGGCTGCGCCGCCGCCGGGGTCGCCAGGATCGCTGAACGAATAAGGAAAAGGGCGATTGCCTGTATGCAGGATCGACGTGACGAGCGCACGATGCGGGGAACTTTATAGCTTGGCGTGCGAAAAAACTAGGGATAGAATCCGGCCGCGGAAAACGTTGTATACAGCCGCGGACGACGCGGACGACGCGGAC
>JAICSD010000052.1 GCA_025937075.1 Vicinamibacteria bacterium
GAGCACGGATGGATCCACGCGCTCGACGCTGACCCGCTGCTTCGCCGCCAGCGCCAGCACTTCATCGATGCGTCGGTCCGCACGCTGGCTCACCCGGACGCGGGTGATGCGTCCGGCGCGAAGGGCTTCCAGCACGGGATTGATGCCGTAGATGATCACGGATACCTGACGGCGTGTCGCCCACAGAGCAACCGCGGCGGGTCAACTCCCAAGTCCCAACTCCCAACGCCCCCAATTCCCAACTCCGAAGTTGTCAATTCCGTGATTGGGGATTGGGAGTCGGCGGTTGGGACCTGGAGGTTGTGATTGCGGCCGCAAAGGCGCGCGCGCGCTCGGCACAGCTGCGGATTTTGACGACGCCGGCGTCGGCCGGTAACTGCGCGCCGCGATCGATCGCCGGCACCGCAAGATCCAGCTCGGGACCGCCGACGTCTCCGGTCAGCGCGACCCGAATCGGGTGAAACAGCGCGCGCCCCGTCTGTCCTGTGCGCTCCCGGACGCGAGCCGCCATCGCGCGGAACGTCTCGCGATCGCGGAGCGGTCCATCGATCGCATCCGGCAGCGCGGCAATCACCTCTCGCGCCCCGGGCTCGTGCAGCACGTCGCCCACGCCGGGGCGCGCGAGCGCGTCCTCGGCGTAGTACGCAAACAGAAACGAGAGGCGCTCGGGGATCTCTTCCAACCGATCGACCGAGCCGACTGCCATCGGCAGCAGCGATTCGATGAATGAGAGCGCGGCGTCCGAGCTGCGCGTGATGAACCCGCGGGCGGCAAAGAACCGCGCCGATTCGGCAGCGAGGCGACCGGGCGCCGCGGCCTTCATGTAGTGTCGGTTCATCCACGCCAGCTTCTCCGGATCGAAGATCCCGGCGCTGTGTCCGACGTCGTCGAGCGCGAACCGGCGCGCCAGCTCGTCGATCGGCAGCAGCTCCTCGCTCGTGCCCGAGCCCCCGGGATCGGTACGCGGCGACCACCCGATCAACGCGAGATAGTTCGTCAGCGCTTCAGGCAGATAGCCGTGCGCGCGGAACTCGAAGACCGACGTGGCGCCGTGCCGCTTCGAAAGCGGCGTATGGTCGGGCCCCATGACGAGTGCGAGGTGCGCGAACTTCGGAGGCGTGAAACCGAGGGCGCGGTACAAGAGGATCTGCCGCGGCGTGTTCGAGATGTGATCTTCGCCCCGGATCACATGCGTCACCTCCATCAGCGCATCGTCCACGACCACCGCGAAGTTGTACTGTGGACGGCCGTCCGATCGGACGATGACCGGATCGCCGATCACGTCGGTGTTGAACGTGACCTCTCCGCGCACGAGATCCGGGAACGCGACCTCCACGTGCTCGGGCACCCTGAACCGGATGACGGGCCGTTCGCCGGCCTCTACGCGCTGCTGAGCCGCCTCCGGAGGGATCGAGCGGCACGTGCCGTGGTCTTTGGGCGGACGTCCGGCCGCGAGATCGCTCTTCCGATCTTCGTCCAGCTTCTGCGGAGAGCAGAAGCAATAGTACGCGTGGGTCGCGGCGAGCAGCTCGTTCGCGTACGACGTGTACAAGTGGAGACGCTCCGATTGGCGGTATGGTCCGCACGGACCGCCAACGTCCGGGCCTTCGTCCCACTCGAGGCCGAGCCAGCGGAGATCCTCGAGGATGCCGGCTTCCGACGCCTTCGTGGATCGCTCGACGTCGGTGTCCTCGATTCGGAGGATGAACGTTCCATCGTGGCCGCGGGCAAGCAGCCAGTTGAAGAGCGCCGTGCGCGCGTTGCCGACGTGGAGATGGCCGGTGGGGCTGGGCGCGAAGCGGACTCTCATGGGCCGGCGGAAGCACCTGCCGCGAGGCGCGGCCGCAGCAGCGCGACGGCATGCGCCGCGATCGCCTCACCGCGTCCGACCGCGTCGAGTCCTTCGTTCGTCTTACCCTTGATGCTCACCCGCGACGGCTCGACGCCGAGCGCGTCCGCCATCGCGATCTTCATCGCATCGATGTGATCGCGGAGCTTCGGCGTCTCGAGGATCACCGTGATGTCGACGTTGAGCACATCCAGCCCAGCCGACGCGGCAAGGGCCGTCGCCTGACGCAGCAGGCCGAGGCTCGACGCTCCCTTCCACTGCGGATCGGAATCGGGAAAATGCCGTCCGATGTCGCCAAGGTTGGCCGCGCCGAGCACCGCATCCGTGGCCGCATGGCACGCGACGTCGCCGTCGGAGTGCGCGAGCGGTCCGCGATCGCACGCAATCGTGACGCCGCCGACGATCAACGGGCGACCGTCCACGAGGCGGTGCAGATCGTACCCGGTCCCCACGCGCGCGGCCCGCGTGTCGGCTTCGATCCGCAGGCGCGCGGCCGTCAGATCCTGTTCGGTGGTGATCTTCACGTTGCCTGGATCTCCTGCGACGATGTGCACCGGGTGGCCCGCGCGTTCCGCGAGCGCGGCTTCATCCGTCGCCTCGACACCCGACCGGCCGAGCGCAACGGCGTCCGCCAGCACCTCGCGGCGGAACCCCTGCGGCGTCTGCGCGAGAAAGATCGTGCTGCGCGGAATCGTCTCGATGACGAGCGCTCCATGGTGATGGCGTTCCACGCGCTTGACCGTGTCGCTGGCCTCGAGTGCCGCGATCGCGGCGCCAAACGCGGCCGCCGCCTCGATCGTACGGTCGATGACCTCCGGCGTGACGAACGGACGCGCCGCATCGTGAATCAGCACGACCTCCGCCGATGGATCGACGACCGCAAACGCGTTCGCGACCGAGTCCTGCCGTCTCGCGCCGCCAGCCGCGATCACGAGGGGCCTCGACGTGGCGCCGACGCAGGATTCCGCGCCCGCTGCGGCGAGATCCGGAGGAACGACGACGACGATATCCGAGATCGACGGATGGGAGTCGAACGCGGCGATGCTGCGCGCCAGGATCGTCTTGCCGCCGAGATCGAGGAGCTGCTTCGGCGCTGACGATCCCAGTCGCTTCCCCGCGCCCGCAGCGGCGATGATGGCGGTCACGCGCATGTGGCAGCCCTCTATTATATGAAGGGTGCCCGAGCGCCGCGCTCGACCTGAGGCGTCGCAGACGTCCCGCGGGCAACGATGTCATGGACACGTTCGGCAAGCTCGCGCACGGCATCTTTCGAAACGTCCGCCGTGTCGATTGGCTCGTGAATCGTCACCGAGACGTCGCCGGGCTGCACGGTCAACTGCCCCTTCCGCATCACGTGCCGGCTGCCCGCGATACTCACCGGCACGACAGGAATCCCGCCCTCGAGCGCCAGCACGAACGACCCTCCCTTGAACCGAGCCACCGTACCATCCACGCTGCGCGTCCCCTCAGGGAACACGATCAACGAATGCTGCTCGCCGACGAGGCGTGCCATCTTCTTCACGACGCCAGCGCCGGGACGGCTCCGATCCACCAGAAGATGACCGGTCCGGCGCAGGTGCCATCCGAGGAATGGAATCCGCCCGAGCGATTCCTTCGCAACGATGCGAAGCTGAAAGGGCAGCGCGCTGAAGACGATCGGAATGTCGTAGATGCTCTGATGGTTCGCCGCGAACACGTAGCTGCGCCCAAGGTCCAGCCGCTCGAGACCTTCGACGTGGACGCGTACACCCGTCGTCCGGAGAATCAACGACGACCACGCGCGCGCGCAGCGATGACCCGCATCTCCACGACGGTCGACCAGCGAGGAGAGCAGCGACACGGTGCCCAGAACGATGGTGTACGCGCTGACCGCAGGTATCAGGAAGAGGACGGTGCGCCACCAATGGAAGCTGCGCAAGTCCGCCATCGGCTACTTCGCATTGGTCATCTTCGCCGGAACCGGCGCCGCCGCGGACGACGCAACCGCTGCTGCCGCCGCGGGCCCCGGCGCTTCGATGTAGCGCCCGAAGATCATCTTCCCCGCCGTTGTCTGCAGCACGCTGGTGACGACAATGTCGATGTTGCGGCTGATCATGCGGCGCGCGTTGTCCACCACCACCATCGTCCCGTCGTCGAGATACGCGACGCCCTGATTGTATTCCTTCCCTTCTTTCAGGATGAAGACCTTCATGAACTCGCCAGGCAGCACGACAGGCTTCAGCGCGTTCGCGAGCTCGTTGATGTTCAGGACTTCCACGCCGCGGAGCTGCGCCACCTTGTTCAGGTTGAAGTCGTTCGTGACGATCTTGCCCTGGAGCGTCCGGCCCATTTCGATCAGTTTGAGGTCGACCTCGCGAATCTCCGGGAAGTCGATATCCGAGATCATGACGTCCACGCCGGACATCTTCTGGATCTTCTGAAGGATGTCGAGCCCGCGGCGCCCGCGGTTGCGCTTCAGCGAGTCCGCCGAATCGGCAACGAGCTGCAGCTCCTTGAGGACGAACTGGGGAATGACGAGCGTCCCGTCCAGGAAGCCCGTCTCGCAGACGTCGGCGATCCGGCCGTCGATGATCACGCTCGTGTCGAGGATGCGATAGCGCTTCTGCGGCCCCGTATCGCGGAAGAGGCTCGCGAGCCGCTGCGGCTCCAGCCACTCGCCCTTGCGCGCGCCCATCACGATCCCGAGATACGGAAAGACGAGCAGGATGAAGCTGTGGAGGAAGCCCACGCGATTGTCGGTCGCGTCTGCCCAGAACAGCGCCGCGCCAATCGTCTTCGCCAGGCCGAGGCCGATGGCCCCGCCGATGAGGGCGCCGAGCAGATCGGTGACCTCCGATTCGCGCAGCCGCGCCTCGGCAACGACAACGAGCACACCGAGCAGCGCGCCGACGACGATGTTGACGATCAGATGCGGATTGAAGGGATGGAGCAGCGCCGCCGCCCAGGCGACGGCCGCGACGAAAAGCGCTCGAGCAACGATTTGCCAGGGCATCGGAATGACTCCGGGTATGAGACCTCAATCATACCTCCGGGCTTCGATTAGCCCGGGGGGCTTTGCCCCGCCGGCGCCCCCATCGCGCTTGCCGCGCGCCTATAATCGCCGGCATGCGGAGGCGCCCATGCGCGTGATTCAGATGGCCGTAATCGCAGGCACGGTGCTCGCCCTGGCACCGATCCACCCCGCGGTTCCCACAGGGGTCGCGCGGCTGTTCCACGCGCCGGTGTCGGCGATGCAGGCGTTCAGGGTATCGGGAAACCCGCGGCCGAGCCAGCACGGGTCCGTGAGCCAGCACATCGCCGATACCGTCATCACGATCGAATACAACCGTCCCGTTGCGCGCGGCCGCGAGCTGTTTGGCGCGCTCGTCCCGTGGGGACGCGTGTGGTGCCCCGGCGCGGACACCTGCACGAGCATCGAGCTGTCCACCGATCTAAAGGTGAACAATCAGGCGCTCGCGGCCGGATCATATTCAGTCTGGGCGGAGCCGCAGCCCGATCGCTGGACGATGATATTCAACAAGGTGAGCTCTGCCTTCCACACACGGTATCCGAGCGGACAGGACGCATTGCGCGTGCAGGTCACTCCGCGAACGGCCACGCACATGGAGACGCTCACGTTCTACTTCCCCGTCGTGGACGGCCGTCACGCGGAACTTGCGCTGCAGTGGGGGACGACGGTGGTGCCGCTGGAGATCGACGTCCCGTAGCCGGCTGCTGAAGAAGGCAGCCGAATGCGGAATGCGGAATGCCGAATGAACTTCGATGAAATCGCGCGCGGCCTTGCCGACGCAGGCCGACGGTTCGACGCACGGGAATGGGTGCTCGGCACCAGCGGCAATTTCAGCGCGGTCGTCAGCCGCGACCCGCTCCGCCTGGCCATCACGCCGAGCGCGGCGTTCAAGGGAGAGATGGATCCCGGCCATATCCTCGAAATCGACGAGCGCGCTATCGTGACGAACGGACGTGTAGGGAGGCCGTCGGCTGAGGCACAACTTCATCTCGAAGTCATCCGCGCACGAGGCGCTGGGGCGGTTCTCCACACGCATTCCGTCTGGAGTACGCTGGTATCGGAACGGCACGCAGCCGAGCGAGGTGTCGCGGTCGAGGGCTACGAAATGCTCAAAGGCCTCGCGGGCGTGGCCACGCACGAGCACCGCGAATGGATTCCAGTTCTCGAGAATGCCCAGAACATGGCGGCGCTCGCAGCCGACGTGAATCGCGTCCTCGCCGCGCATCCGTCCTGTCACGCTTTTCTGCTGCGGCGCCACGGGATGTATACGTGGGGTGAGACGTTGCGTGACGCGGTCCGGCACGTCGAGATAGTGGAGTTCCTGCTCGAGGCAATGGGACGCACGAAATAACGCCCAACTCTCAACTACACAACTCCCAAGTTGATCGACTTGGGAATTGGGGATTGGGAGTTGGAAATTGGGAATTGGGAATTTGCGAGGAGCGCACCATGGCGATTATCAGGATTCCGGAAGAGAGCACCAGCGTGACAGACGCCAGCGAGGTGAGAGGATTCCTGTCCCGCTTTGGAATCGAATACGAACGCTGGACGCCCGACCAGCCCGTCGACGCGGATGCGCCGGCTGACGCGCTTCTTGCGGCGTACGCAAGCGAGATTGACGCGCTCAAGAGGCGCGGCGGCTACGTGACAGCCGACGTGATTGACGTCAAACCCGACACACCCAACCTCGACGCCATGCTCGCGAAGTTCAGCCGCGAGCACTGGCACGACGAAGACGAAGTGCGGTTCATTCTCGAAGGGCGCGGGCTGTTTCACGTCCACCCGCCTGACGGGCCGGTGTTCGCGATCGAGGTCGAAGGCGGAGATCTGATCCGGGTGCCGCGCGGCACGCACCACTGGTTCGATCTGTGCGCCGACCGGCGCATCCGCGCGATCCGGCTGTTCCAGGACGTGTCAGGCTGGACGCCGCACTACACGGACAGCGGCATCGACGCCGGCTTCCAGCCAATCTGCTTCGGCCCGTCGTACCTGCCGGGAAGCGCGGTTCCCCGCATGTGAGCGGCGCGAACTCCGCGCTGCGCGCGATCGTCCTCGACATCGAGGGGACGACGACGCCAATCGCGTTCGTCTATCAGATCCTCTTCCCGTACGTGCGAGCAAGGCTTCGAACGTTTCTCGACTCGCGCGCGCCGGATGCCGACACGCACCGCGTGATCGAACGTCTGCGAGCGGAACAGGCGTCAGAGGCCGGCGCACCCGCGCCACTCGTGCAGTACGTCGAATGGGCCATGGATCACGATCGCAAATCCAGCGGGCTCAAGGAGCTTCAGGGGATCATCTGGGCGGACGGATACGCGCGCGGCGAGCTCAAAGGGGAAGTCTTTCCTGACGTCGCGCCCGCACTCGCGCGGTGGCACGCGTCTGGACTCGAGGTCGCGATCTTTTCGTCGGGCAGCGTGCTCGCGCAGCAGTTGTTGTTCAGACACTCGAACGCGGGTGATCTGACACCGCTCGTTCGCTGGCATTTCGATACGGCCACGGGACCAAAGACCAACGCTGACAGCTACCGCCGGATAGCCGGGGCGATCGGCGTTCCCGCGAGCGATGCGTTGTTCATTTCCGACGCTGTTGCCGAACTCGATGCCGCGTCTGCGGCGGGGATGAAAACCCGGCTAGCCATCAGGCCCGGCCATCGCGCCTCGGCGTCGACGGAGCACGCCACCATTTCCAGCTTCGACGAGGTCTGACGCTCACCACTCCATCGCCTGCTCCAGCGCCTCGTCGATCGAGCTGACCGCGACGACCTCGCACCCCGCCGGCGCATCGTCAGGCGCCAGGTTCGCCTGCGGAACGATGCAGCGGGTGAATCCCATCTGCGCGGCTTCGCGGACGCGCGGCGCGCCCTGGGTCGTCCCGCGGATTTCGCCCGCGAGACCGACTTCGCCAAACATCGCGGTCCCCGCGCGAATGGGCCGATTGCGCAGGCTCGACGCGACAGCCGCCACGACGGCGAGGTCGGCGGCGGGCTCGTCGATCGTCATTCCCCCCGCGACGTTGATGAAGACGTCTTCGCCGATCAGGTTCAGGCCCGCGCGCTTCTCGAGCACCGCGAGCAGCAGCGAGAGCCGGTTCTGATCGACCCCGCTCGCCATCCGCCGTGCGTTGCCGAAGGAGCTGGTGCTCACGAGCGCCTGCACTTCGACCAGCAGCGGGCGCGATCCTTCGACGCAGCACAACACAGCCGAGCCAGGAACGTTCGCCGGCCGTTCGGCGAGAAACAGCGCGGAGGGATTTGGAACGGCCTTCAGGCCCCGGCCTGTCATCTCGAAGACGCCAAGCTCGCTGACGGCGCCGAACCGGTTCTTCACCGCGCGCACCACACGATGCGAGTGGTGCTTCTCCCCTTCGAAATAGAGCACGGTGTCCACGATGTGCTCGAGCGCCTTCGGACCGGCGAGGCTGCCGTCTTTCGTAACGTGTCCGACGAGGAACGTCGGGATGTTCTGGCCCTTCGCAGCGAACAGCAGTTGCGTCGCCGCTTCCCTCACCTGGCCGATGCTGCCGGGGGCGGACTGGAACTTGAGCGAGAAGACCGTCTGAACCGAATCGACGATGATGAGCGCCGGCCTCAACCGCGCGATCTCCTCGAGGATGCGTTCGAGACACGTTTCGGCGAGCAAGTAGAGGGGCGCGTTCGACACGCCAAGCCGCTCGCCGCGCGATTTGATCTGATGCTCCGATTCCTCGCCGGAGCTGTAGAGAACGGCCCCGAGCGTCGACGCGAAATGCGACGCTGCCTGCAGCAGCAGCGTGGATTTCCCGATGCCCGGCTCGCCGCCGATCAGGACGAGCGAGCCTGGAACGACGCCGCCGCCGAGCACGCGATCGAATTCTCCGATGCCCGTGGACAGACGCTCGGAGACGACCGTGTCAATTTCCGCGTACAGGCGCGGTCCCGCCGTCGCAGCCAGTGCGTACCGTCCCGCGGCGCTCGCCGCCGCTCCGCCTGCTGCCGCCATCGCAGGGACGGGACGCTCCTCCACGAGCGAGTTCCACGCCCCGCAATCCGCGCAGCGCCCAAGCCATTTCGATGACTGGGCGCCGCATTCCTGACAAACGAAGGTGGATTTCGGTTTCATTGCCGATTGCAGACTGCAATCCTCAGTCGTCGTATTGCCGTTCAATCCGTGTGCCGACGCGACAGAGCAGTTCGTACGGGATCGTGCCGATCGACGCCGCCATCTCTCTCACATCGATGATGCCGCCATCTTGCTCGCCGACGATGACCACCTCGTCACCCGGCGACACGTCCAGGCCCGTGACGTCGACGATCGTCATGTCCATGCACACCGATCCGACGATGGGCACGCGCCGGCCGCGGACGAGCATGAAGCCGGTGCCGGCGAGGCGGCGATCGAGGCCGTCCGCATACCCGGCCGGCACGATCGCGATCGTTGCGGCTCGATCGGAAACCGTGCGCAGCCCGTAGCCTGCGCCTTCCCCGGCGCGGACTCCCTTCACATGCACGATACGGCTGTGGAGTGACAGGGCGGGTCGCAGGGCGAGCGTCGAGGCGAGCGGAGGCGGGACGATGCCGTACAGGAGCAGTCCCGGCCGGACGAAGTCGTACCAGACCCGCTCGTCGCGCAGCAGCGCCGCGCTGTTCGCGGCGTGGCGAAACTGCGGATGGATCCCCAGCGCCTGGATCGCCGTGCACGCCGCTTCGAAGCGCTCGTGCTGAACGCCGAACATGGGGCTCTCCGGTTCATCTGCCGTGGCAAAGTGCGTGTACACGGCGTCGATCGCCAGATTGCGGCTCCCGGCGACCTGCGGCAGCGTCTGCGACAGGTTGTCGTGGCGGAAGCCGAGGCGGTTCATGCCCGTATCGATCTTGAGGTGACAGGGGAGGACGACACCGCGGTTCGCCGCCGCGTCCTGCAGCGCGCGGGCCGCGGACGGTGTCGACACCGTAGGCGTGAGGTCGTGCTCGAACACGCCGGCGAGATCGCTGATCCCCAGCGCGCCGAAAATGAGGATAGGGATCCGCACGTCCGCCTGTCGCAGCGAGATGCCTTCTTCGATGTCGGCGCAGGCCAGCATCGCCGCCCCCGCGCGCTCCAGGGCGAGGCCCACTTCGGTCGCGCCGTGGCCGTAGGCGTTCGCCTTGACGACGGCAATGACGCGAGGACGGGGTCCGGGATCCGGGGTTCGGGATTCGGGATCCGGTGAAAGAAATCGTGCGACCGCGCGAAGGTTCTCTTCAATCGCGTTGAGGTTTACACGGGCAACGGTGGGGCGAATCATGCCGCGCCGTGAGCGAGGTTCTCGAAGCGCGTGTGCTCCTTGATGAACGCGAGCTTGACGGTTCCGGTCGGCCCGTTGCGCTGCTTGCCGACGATGATCTCGGCAATCCCTTCCGCCTCCTGGTTCGGCTGCCCTTCCGCGTCGCGGTATTGCTCCTCGCGGAAGATGAACATGACGAGATCGGCGTCCTGCTCGAGCGCGCCCGACTCGCGCAGATCGGAGAGCTGCGGGCGGTGATCCGATCGCGTCTCCGGCGCGCGCGAGAGCTGCGACAGCGCGACGATGGGCACGCCCAGCTCCTTTGCCAGCCCCTTCAGCGATCGCGAAATCGACGACAGCTCCTGCTGCCGGTTCTCGAAGCGTCCGCGCCCCTGCATCAACTGGATGTAATCGATGATCAGAAGGTGCAGCCCGTGCTCGGCCTTCAAGCGCCGCGCCTTGGCGCGCATCTCGAGAACGCCGATCGAGGCCGTGTCGTCGATGAACACGCGCGCCTCGGCCAGCGTGCCGAGCGCGTGCGAGAGCCGCCCGTAATCCTTCTCCGTGAGATGGCCGCTGCGGAACCGGTGCGCGTCGATGCGCGCCTCGGACGTGAGCAGCCGTATGAACAGCTGCTCCTTCGACATCTCGAGGCTGAAGAAGCCGACCGTCATGTCGGTGACGGTGCCGACGTGCTGGGCGACGTTCAGCACGAAGCTCGTCTTGCCCATCGACGGCCGCGCGGCAACGAGCACGAGGTCCGACGGTTGAAGGCCCGACGTGATCTCATCGAGATCGATGAAACCCGTCGGCACACCGGTGACGAGCCCTTTGTGCTGCTGCAGCTTCTCGATGGTGGCGAAGCTGCTCTGCACGAGATCGCGCAGCGGCACGAACCCTTCACGGATCCGGTCCTCCGCGATCTCGAAAATCGCCTTCTCCGCATCGTCCAGCACGAGGTCCGCATCCTGCTCGGCCTCGTACGCGGTGGAGAGGATCCGGTTTGCGGAGTGAATCAGGTTCCGGAGCGTCGCCTTCTCTTTGACGATGCGGGCGTAGTGCTCGACGTTGGCGCTGCGGGGGACGCCGTCCGCGAGCGAGGCGATGTACGCGGGGCCGCCGACGTCCTCGAGCTCGCCCGCGCGCTGCAGCTCCTCCTTGAGCGTGACGAGATCGATCGCGTGGCTGCGCTCGCTGAGCGCGATCATCTTCTCGAAGATGCGGCGGTGCGCGTCGCGGAAGAAATCGCGCGCATCGATCACCTCCGCCGCGTGATTGAACGCGTCGTTGTGGATCAGAATCGCGCCGAGAACGGATCTCTCGGCTTCGAGATTGTGCGGAAGGGTGCGTTCGGAGACGGCGACGTCGGGCACGGACGAAAGTCTAACTCCCAACGCGCCAACTCCCAACTCCCAAACTCACCCTTTTTCCGCTGTCACCTTGACGCGGAGTTGCGCCGTGACGTCGCGGTGGATCTTGACGGGCACGGTCGTTTCACCTACCGCCTTGAGGGGCTCGGCCAGCTGGATCCTGCGTTTGTCGATCTCGATGCCGCGCGTGTGGAGCGCCTGCGCGATATCCGCAGACGTCACGGACCCGTACAGCGTCTGGTTCTCGCCGACCCGGCGGGCGATTTCGATCTCGACCGCCGTCAGCCGCTGCGCGATCGCTTCGGCCTGCGATCTCTCCTCGACGTCCTTCGCTTCGGCGATCTTCTTTTCGCGCTCGATCTGGCGCTTGTTGCCTTCGGTCACGGCAAGCGCAAGCTTCCGCGGCAGCAGGAAATTGCGCGCGTAGCCTTCGGCGACCTTCACGACGTCGCCGCGGCGGCCGAGATTGTCCACATGCTCTCGAAGAATGACTTCCACTGTCCTCTCCTGTCACGGACTGACGCCGGGATCACGCCAACGGCTACTCACGACAATCACGAAGGGCACAAAGATCACGAAGAATAATTGGTATTCTTTGTGATCTTCCTGGACTCTGTGATCATCGTGACTGGCCGTCGGCCGTGATCTCAGCGGTCGGCCGTGATCTCAGTCGGTCACGTACGGAATCAATGCGAGCTGCCGCGCCCGCGCGATAGCGGTCTGCAGCTTGCGCTGGTGCAGCGCGCACGTCCCCGAAATCCGTCGGGGCTGGATCTTTCCGCGCTCCGGGATGAACGGCATCAGCAGCCGCACGTCCTTGTAGTTGATGTAATCGATCTTGTCCGCGCAGAACTTGCACACGCGGCGCCGGCGGAAGAAGCCGCCGCCGCGCGGCCGCCCCTCACCTTTGCCCTTGTCGCCTCCACGGCCGCCGCGGCCGCGGCCTCCCCGTTCGTCGCTCATCGCTGAACCTCCGCACCTTCGCTCCGATCCTCATCCTCTTCCGCCTCGCGCTCACCGCGGCGCTCCCCCGGCTCCGGCTCCGGCGACAGCCCGCGCGCCACGCGACGGCGCGCCTGCGACGACTTCCGGTGCTCGCGCTGACGCTCCGCGATGCGCAGATCTTCGTCGACGCGAACCACCAGGTGCCGGATGACGGCATCGATCACGCGCAGCCGGCGATCGATCTCCTTCATCAGGTCGCCGGTGCCGCGGATCGTCTCCACGACGTAGATGCCCTCGCGGTGGTGGCCGATCTCGTACGCCAGCTTGCGGCGTCCCCAGTTGTCGGTCTTCTCGATTGCGCCGTTGAAGCGCTGCACGATCTGCTCGACCTGCGCGTGCAGATCGTTCGCCTCCTGCTCGCTCGTTTCAGGGACGAGGATGTAGACGAGCTCGTACTGTCTGTTCTGACTCATTGACTCTCCCTATGGACTAGTTGGACTAGGAGCCCGCGCTTCCGCGCTAGGCCCAAGGAGACAAACGGGTGGTCGGTTTAGACCTGACGGTTGTCTTCGCTGTCCGTGCTTCTCTCTTCCTTCCGATTGAATTCGTTCATCACCGCGAGAATGTCCCCGGCGATGAACCGTTCGGCCGCGTCCGCCGCGCGGACGACAGCCTGCTCGACGACGGGACGCTCGTCCGCGCCGAATTTCGCGAGCACCCGCGCGGCCAGATCCATTCGCCCATCGCCGCGGCCGACGCCAATCCGCATCCGCGGAAACGCCTCCGTTCCCAGCGACGCGATGACCGACTTCAGCCCGTTGTGCCCGCCCGCCGATCCCGACGGCCGCGTCCGCAGCCGTCCCAGCTCGAGCTGCACCTCGTCGACGATGACGAGGAGGTCGGCGATCTCGACCTTGTAGAACTGCAGCAGCGGCGCGATAGCCTGGCCGCTGAGGTTCATGAACGTCAGCGGCTTCGCGAACACCGCGCCACCCGGCTGCCACCGTGCCGACAGCGCCTCGATGCCTCTTGGCGCCGCTTCCCACGCGGCGTGATGCCGCGTCGCGAGCAGATCGAGGACCTCGAACCCGACGTTGTGGCGCGTGTGCTGATAGCGCGCCCCAGGATTGCCGAGCCCCGCGATCAGCTTCACTACTTTTCTTCTTCTTCTTCCTTCTTGCCCTTCTTGATGACCTCGGGCTCCGCCGGGGCCGCCGGCGCCGCTGCCGCAGCCGCCGCCGCTTCCGGCGCGGCCTCCTCGGCCTTGACGGTGACGACGTGCACGATCATCATCTCGGGCTCGCTGATGGCCTTCCACTTGCCGACGGAGGCGATGTCCCGCACGCGAATGCCCTGGTGCAGCATGAGCTCGCTGACGTCCAGCGTGATGTTCTCCGGGATGTCGCCCGGCAGGCACTCCACTTCGAGCTCGCGATTCACGAAGTCGACGATGCCCCCCTGCTGCTTGACGCCTTTGGGCTCCCCCTTCAGCACCACCGGGACGGTGACCGTGATCGCCTTGTCCATCGCGACGGCGTAGAAGTCGACGTGCAGCAGCTTGTGGTCGATCGGATCGAGCTGGTACTCCTTCACGAGCACGCGCGTATCCGCGCCGGCGCCGTCGAGCCCCTGAAGGCCGATCAGCGTGTTGGCGCCGGATTCGGAGTGAAGGATGCGCAGCAGCATCTTCGGGTCGACGGCGACTTCCAGCGCCTTGCCCTTCTCCGTGCCGTACACCACCGCGGGCACGCGTCCGGACGCGCGCAGCCGCCGCGCCTCGTTCTTGCCTCGTCCCTGCCGCCGCTCCGCCTGAAGTATTGCGTCCATGATTCCTTCGTGTGGCACGCTTGAAGACGTGCCCTCCATCTAAATGAACAGAGACGAGACCGATGTCTCCTCGTGAATACTCCGAATCGCCTGGCCCAGGAGCCGCGCGACCGACAGTTGCTTGATCTTCTTGCAACATTTGGCGCGCTCGCTCGCCAGCGGGATCGTGTTCGTGATGATCACCTGGTCGAGCGGCGCGGCCTCGAGCCGTTCGATCGCCTGGCCGGAGAGGACGCCGTGCACCGCGCATGCGAACACGCGCTCGGCGCCGTTCGCCTTCAGCGCGTTCGCCGCCTTCACGATCGTGCCGGCCGTGTCGATGATGTCGTCCTGCAGGATGCAGATCCGCCCGCCGACGTCGCCGACCACGTTCATCACTTCCGCCGTTCCATCGTCGCTCCGGCGCTTGTCGATGATCGCCAGCTCGGCATCGAGGCGCTTCGCGTAGGCGCGCGCGCGCTCGGCGCCGCCCGCATCCGGCGAGACGATCGTCAGGTTCCGGCTGTCGAGGCGCGACAGGTGATCGATGATCACGGGCGCCGCGAACAGGTGATCGACCGGAATGTCGAAGAACCCCTGGATCTGCGCCTTGTGCAGATCCATCGTGAGCACCCGGTTCGCCCCCGCCGCGCTCAGCAGGTTCGCCACGAGCTTCGCCGAGATCGGCACGCGCGGCTTGTCCTTCCGATCCTGGCGCGCGTAACCGTAGTACGGGATCACGGCGGTGATGCGCGACGCCGAGGACCGTCGGAACGCATCGATCATCACGCAGAGCTCGATGAGGTGGCGATCGACGTCCGCGCACGTCGGCTGCAGCACGAACACGTCCGTTCC